>DATHKS010000030.1:0-5687 GCA_035488975.1 Chitinophagaceae bacterium
CGGGCACCTTCATGGCCTGCAATGAATTTTCCCAACTCATTTGTCCCGTCAATGCAGCTTCGGGTTTGCAACCATCGATGGTGGTGTTGGTTGAAGAACATCCATCTCTCCACAGTCCGGTCCAGATATTGGTAGGATCGCAATCGCCTTCGGGACATACTGCTTCACCAAGTGTACCTTCTTTATAACATACAAGTGTGCGGAAGGCTGCAGTACCGGAAGAAATACTGTTTTCCCATCTTGTCTTCCAATAGACTTCATTACCGCTGAAAAAAGCGAGGTGCTTGCCGGCGTTGCGGGCGGACTCTACGTTATCACGTTGTTCCTTCGACCAGTATTCGTCATGACCTACTGAAAGGAAGACCTTGTGATTGGTCATTTGCGTTGCGCTGCGGGCCATATCCACGTTAGTGGTGTATGACATATTGTATCCGTTGCGCTCCATGAAGCGGATCATGGGATATTCCGCATTGAACAGGTAGTCCATGGTACCGCCACCGCCACCGCCGCTGCGCGTCATGAAGGGACGGTTATAGCTCACCTTGGCGGCACGGCCGCTAGGCAAAGTAGTTGTACCTGTATATAAGGAGTTACCACCCCAGGCATTGTAGGCCTGCCAGGTGGCATCGGATGTCTGAAAGAGAATGTCGGCGGTGCTTGCATCGTCACGTACTACGAAGGGAATATGACTCGAATTGGTAGGGCTGTTAGCAGCAGTGCTGATAGATACTTTGGCAATGTATAGTCCGGGTACGGCAGATGCGGGAACGGCCCACGATGCATTCTCTGCCCAGTTGCCGCAATCAACCAGTCCCAGGGCCGCGTTCTCCAGTGGAGCGGGCTGGGATCCGGTAAGAAATTTAGTTTGTGAGTTTACGAGTCTTGCACCAAGGCCGCCATAATAACCCAGGCGGTAGATGTCGATCTTCCAGGTTATGACGTTTGACGACTTCACCTTAAAATGAACCGTGCCGCCCCTGTTGACGCTGATGTCGGTGGCGAATCCTTCAATGGTTGGTAAAATGGTTGGATCGATTCCCCAGTCTTCGATTGGATTGCCGGGTAGGGCATTCTCCGTTACGATGGGGTTTTGCGCGGACGCAAAATAGAATGAGGCCAGGGTACAGAAAAGAGCAAAAAGATGCTTTCGGTAGGTACGTGTGTTTAGAATCCCTTTCATTATCTGAGTTTGGGGGCTTGACAAAAATTAAGCTTGATTGGAAATCTCCAGGATATTAACGGAACGATCTTGTGGAGGATATTGACTTGGTTGGTATAGGTAGTCGGTGTATGACCCTGAAGGTGATGTAAGAGGTGCCTTATTACGCAATTACATGCTGTGGGATACGGGGTAAAGATATAATAAAAACTGAGGAAACTTCAAATCTGTGAATATTTTTATGTGGATAACCCTTATTTTTTTAGGGAGATCGATAATGTCTCCTAACATTTTCACCACCAGGGGTTTTATCAGGGTTGGCAACCGCATTTTTTTTCCTGGAAAAATATATCAGCTTGATTTTCAAAAGAGGTATTCCTACTTTTTTGCGATGCGTCAATTACGGAATTTTGGGTACAAAAAAGAACAAATCGGAGAACGTGAATCGTGAGTCGTCAATCGTGAATACAACACTCCGTTATTAGGATATTCGAATCGATTAGAGTGCCTCCATTCACGTTCTGTATTTCCTTGTGTTCTTTGTGAAACCTATTGTGCTCTTTGTGGTTAAAATTCTCCACCACAAGGAGCACAAAGGAATACGCACAAGGGACACGGATATCTCATATAACACGCCCCATTGTCAAATTACCAAATTGCCAAATTATCAAATTCGAGCTCACCATCCCTCCGCATCATCCTCCCCTCTATTATCGGCTACTGCCTCGAACCTTCCATTCGCCAATACCTTTATTACTTCCGTTCTGCCGATGGCGCCTTCCTTCTTCAATATATATCCCATCTTTTTCAGGCTGTCTGCCGTGAGTACGGGGAAGTTATTTTCTATCTGCACTTCGTCCGGTAGCCATTGGTGATGGAACTTCGGTTTGTACACAGCATCCTCGGTCGTCATATTGAATTCGATGATGTTGACGATTGTCTGGAAAACCGAGGTTGGTATCGTTGTTCCACCCGGCGTGCCTATCACCAGGAAGGGTTTGTTGTTTTTCAATACAATGGTAGGCGTCATGGAGCTAAGCATGCGTTTCCCGGGTTGTATGGAATTAGCTTCGCCGCCTACGGCGCCATACATGTTCGGCACACCGGGTTTTACACTGAAGTCATCCATTTCATCATTTAAAAAGAAACCGCCGCCACCTACCACGGTGCGGCTTCCATATGAATCATTCAATGTCGTTGTCACCGCCACGGCATTTCCATCCTTATCTATCACATCCAGGTGAGTGGTCTCTACGCTTTCATAACGGGAGGCCGTTCCAGGCTTCACGAGTTTACTCACGCCCGCCTTCCCACTCTCATAGTCCTTCATACGATCGCGGAGATAGGCTTCGTCGGTCAATGCCTTTACGGGCACCTTGAAGAAATCCGCATCGCCCATGTATTCCGCGCGGTCCGCATAGGCCCTTCGTTCCACTTCTATCATCAGCTGCGTGGCCGCTACGGATCCGTATCCCATACTCCCGATATTTCGATCTTCTATCATCTTCATCATCTGGTGAACCAATAGCCCGCCACTGCTCGGCATCGGCATTCCGATGACCTTATATCCCTTGTAATCGAACGTATGCGGTTCGCGCGACTTGGCGCGGTAATTCTTCAGATCATCGTAGGTGACGATCCCGCTTCCCCGTTTCATTTCTTCT
Source organism: Chitinophagaceae bacterium (assembly GCA_035488975.1). Classification (GTDB taxonomy): domain Bacteria; phylum Bacteroidota; class Bacteroidia; order Chitinophagales; family Chitinophagaceae; genus DATHKS01. The sequence goes on from DATHKS010000030.1 coordinate 2,824, forward strand.
ACGATCAATTTGGCCGTCTCACCTTCGTAGAAGCCGGCGGCGCCTTTGTCCCTGATACGGATCAATGTCTGCGCGAGATCATGCTGCACCAGCGTGTCGCCTTTTTTCCATGGCGTTTCCCTTGCAAACACCGGTGTTACCGTATTGAATTTTTTCAGGTCGCCCTGCAGGTGATTGAATGATCTTGCTTCCTGTTCGGTAAGGATGAACCCTTTTTCCGCAAGATCGATCGCGGGCTGTATGAGTTTACGAAATTCGAGTTTGCCATATTTCGCCACCTCGAATAATCCCGCTACTGTGCCGGGTACACCACTCGAGAGATGTCCATCCTGGCTCTTGTCCATCTGAGGCTGCCCGTTTGAATCGAGGTACATGTCGCGGTTCGCACCGGAGGGCGCCATTTCGCGGTAGTCGATCGCGAGTTCTTTTCCATTGGCCAGTCTTGCTACCATGAATCCACCCCCGCCGAGATTGCCGGCGGCCGGATACACGACGGCAAGCGCCAATTGCGTGGCAATCGTTGCATCGATGGCATTGCCGCCCGCTTTGAGTATGGAAAGGCCTACCTGGCTTGCCAGTGGATGAGCAGATACGACGGCGCCGTTCCCTGCATCGGCTTTCTTCCTGATCTCGTATTTATAAGGATCGATGCTGGAAGAAGTATCGGCCTTTGGAGTCTTGCAGGAAAAAGAGCTGGCGAGGAGAGTAAGTGCAAACCAATAATTTCTTTTCATATCTGTTCTACAGTTTAGGGTAAAGCGGTGTAGTGTAAATGTAATTTATTCAAACACACGATCAATTGAATAGCCGTTGCAATTTTTACTGATTAATTCTTGATTAATTTCAGGCGCACAAGGCCATTTCTACGGTGGGAGTCCATTTTTGAATTTTGACTTTTGAATTTTGACTTGATTGAACTCGCCGGAAAGAAGAGCATAAAGCCGTGTTAATTTTTTAAGCGGCTCTCGCCCCAGGGCCGCTTTTTTATGCCAGCGGTCTTCGATTATTTGCATTTGCGGCTATATTCGCTGAATAATTCGTTGCAGATGAAGCAAGTTTTACTCTTTTTCTTTTCTTATTGTCTATTCTTACCCGCGTTTTCCCAGGCTCCCGTACACCGCAACTCGGCGGAAATGTACCTGGCCCTCCGAAAACTGAACGTACTCGGCTCCGTACTCTATATCGCGGCGCACCCCGATGATGAGAACACACGACTCATTACTTATCTATCACAGGAAAAATTATACCGCACGGGTTATCTCTCGCTCACACGCGGCGACGGCGGACAAAACCTCATCGGCGATGAACAGGGGATCGAACTCGGTCTCATTCGCACACAGGAACTCCTCTCCGCAAGGAGAGTGGACGGCGGCGAACAGTTCTTCTCGCGTGCTTTCGACTTCGGCTTCTCGAAGGGACCGGAGGAAACATTTTCAAAATGGGACAGGGAAAAAATATTGAGTGATGTGGTATGGGTGATCCGGAAATTCCAGCCCGATGTGATCATCACTCGCTTCCCTACCACGGGTGAAGGCGGCCATGGACATCATACTGCCTCCGCCATTCTTGCGAACGAGGCTTTCAAGGCGGCGGCAGATCCAACGCGGTTTCCCGAGCAATTGAAATACGTACAACCCTGGCAGGCCAAACGCATCTTCTGGAATGGCTTCAACTTCGGCGGTAATAATACAACGCCTGCAGCAGCGAACGATCTCAGGCTCGATGTCGGTGGATATAATCCATTGCTTGGAAAAAGCTATGGCGAGATCGCCGCGGAAAGCCGCAGCAATCACAAAAGTCAGGGCTTTGGCTCCTCGGCGAGCCGCGGCGAATCATTCGAGAATTTCAAGCTGACGGGTGGCGCCGCCGCTTCTTCCGATATCATGGAAGGCGTGGATCTCAACTGGACGCGTGTGGCGGGCGGCGAGACCATCGCAAGCATGATCGATCAGCTCTCTTCCGGCTTCGACCTCCTCCATCCCGAGAAATCGGTAGAGGGGCTCGTGAAATTGTACCAGGCCATGGGAAAATTGACGGATGGCTATTGGAAAACGCAGAAGCAAAAAGAGGTCAGGGAACTCATCGCGCAGTGCAGCGGTCTTTTCCTGGATGCGACCACTTCGGAACAGTTTGCCGTGCAAACGGATTCGATAAGAATAAATTTTTCCTTCAATAACCGTTTGGGTACGGATGCAATATTGCAGCGCGTACAGGTAGAGTCTTTCGATTCCACTCTCTCCCTGCCGATGGCGAAGAACCGAAATATCGGCTTCTCAAAAAACCTTCCCATACCGGCTGCGCAAAAGATAACGCAGCCGTATTGGCTGGAAAATAAGATGGAGGAGGGATATTATAATGTAAAGGATCCACTGAAGATCGGCCAGCCCGATGTCGATCCCGCTTTCCTGGCACAGGTGCAGATCAAGATCTATGGCGAGAGCTTTAGTTTCTCTCAACCGGTGAAATACAAATTCACCGATCCGGTAAAAGGAGAGGTATATGAGCCGGTGGTGGTGGTTCCCCCGGTAACGCTTAACCCGTCAATGAATCTTGCAGTGATAAACGGGAAAAAGCCGGCCACGTTCGAAGTAGCCGTGCGAGCCTACCGGAATATCGACTTCCCGCTCCCGGTCACACCCTCCAGCCTGGTTAATTCGCCGATGCAGCCGGTAGGCTATGGTTCATTCGGCAGGAACGAGGAGAAGACGTTCCCCGTTTCAGTGATGCCCGATGGAAAATCGATAGAGACGAAATTTTATATCGGGACCCCCTCATCCCCATTCTTCAAGGACAAGCATGAAATAAAATATGATCATATTCCCTACGTGAACTACTTCACCGATGCTACGGTAAAGGTGGTTGAC
>DATHKS010000031.1:0-3807 GCA_035488975.1 Chitinophagaceae bacterium
TCGGTGGTTGACACCTGGTTGACACCTGGTTGACACCTGGTTGACACCTGGTTGACACCTGGTTGACACCCGGTTGACGATATTTTTATGCCCTTTTGTACGGGAAATAAAAATCCCCGGCCGCACAGCCGGGGATCGAAATCAAATCGCTACTAACTCAGGTTTTTCTTTCTGTTTGTTCCGACTGGGTTCAGTCATGTGATCGCCAGACTAGTTTGTGGACCTCTTACTTTTCCCGGACACCTCTGCCGGCACAATGGAAACAGCCGCGCCGCCGCCTTTCGCCAGGCGCAGCGTTAACCGCGTCGACTGGTCGACATTCATCTTCGTTATCGTGTATTTCTCCGGGTAGAGTTTCCAATCCGCGCCGGGTCCATCGGCATAAATAGTCGCCACGTATTTCGCTCCTTTATCGAGGAATGTCAGAGGAACTACCGCAGTGCGGCTATTCTCATCGGTGATCGCACCGATGAACCAATTTGGCTTTCCTTTTTCCTTTCGGGCGATCGTGACATAGTCGCCGGGTTCCGCCTCCACGATCTTCGTATCGTCCCAATCCACGGGAACATCTCTTATGAATTGAAATGCATCGGGGTGTGCCTCGTAGTTCTGCGGAAGATCCGCCGCCATCTGAAGAGGACTATAGATCGTTATATAGAGTGCGAGTTGCTTGGCAAGCGTCGTATGCACCTGGCGCGAAGTATCCGTAGTGTAGTATTTGAGTTTGAAGATGCCGGGCGTATAGTCCATCGGCCCGCCGATCAACCGCGTAAAGGGAAGAATGGTCTCATGTTCCGGTTCGTTCCCCTTGCTGAAGGCATTGAATTCATTTCCCCTTCCCGCCTCGCTGGTCATCCAGTTTGGATAGGTCCGTTGCAGACCCGTGGGCCGCATTGGCTCATGCACATCGATCATCACCTCGTATGACGCGGCCTTATCTGCCACCCTTGTATAATGTTGTACCATCCATTGTCCGTCGTGGTGCTCTCCCCTCGGAATGATGCGACCGACATAGCCCGTCTTGACGGAATGATAGCCGAATTTCTTCATGAACCGGAAGGCGGTATCCATCTGCCGCTCATAATTAGTAGCGGAGCCGGAGGTCTCGTTGTGCATGATGAGTTGCACCCCATTCTTCTCCGCGTAGGCTTGCAGTTCCGCTACATTGAAATCCGGATATGGCGTTACGAAGTCGAATACATTTTCCTTCCAGTTGCCGAACCAATCTTCCCACCCTGTATTCCAACCATCCACCAACACGCCGCCGATATTATTCCGCGCAGCGAAGTCGATGTATCGCTTCACATTCGCCGTATTCGCGCTGTGTTTGCCCGAGGGGATCAGCTGGCCATTTGCATCCTTGTTGTCGGCCCCCGTTGAATAATTCCATCCGCCGATACCCGTTTGCATCTCCCACCAGACACCGACAAACTTCATGGGCCTGATCCACGAAGTGTTTTTGATCTTCGATGGTTCATTTAGGTTCAGGATCATCTTCGACGAGAGGATGTCTACGGCCTTATCGCTTACAATGACCGTTCGCCACGGCGTATGAAAAGGCGCGTGCAGGTAGGCCTTGTTCCCGACCGCATCAGGAACGAGGTTCGACGTTAGCTGGTGGGTTGCCCCATCGACGTGCAACTGCATCGCCGGGTAATCAAGTAAAGCCGCTTCGTGAATATTGATATATAAGCTTTCACGGGATTTCATCATCAGCGGTGTCTGAACGGAGGTTGAGTCTGTAACAGTCCGCACGGCGATGTCCGTACTTCTATTCACGAGGGCTTTATTATTTATTCCGCTTAGCGCGGAAGTAGTGTAAGGATATTCGTTACTGTCATAGTCACCGGGAATCCAGAAGGCCTTATGATCGCCCGCCATGTTGAAATGCGTCAATTCATCCGTAACGATAAAATAGTTGAGTGTGGGTTGTGCCGGGAAATTGTACCGGAAGGCCAGTCCGTCCTCGAATAGCCTGAAGGAGATATCCAGCAGGCGCGCCGGGCTCCTTTGTTTTAAATGGACCGTGATCTCCTTATATTTATTCCTTATCTCGTTCACCTCTCCCCAGACGGGCTTCCATGTTTCATCCTTAGAAGTGGAGTCGGTGCCGGTCCATTCGAAACCCGTTGACATATCCTGGTTATTTTCCAGGATGAAGCCAAGCGTAGAAGGTTGTATCAGTGGCAGGCCGTCATAAGTGGCGGCGTATGTGGGCGTTCCCTTATTATCGAGGAGGAACGTAAATCCGATGCGGCCCATCCTGGTTTGAACGGAGGACTGCGCCATGAGAATAACCGGTAAAAAGAGAAAAAGTAAGATGCTTATTCCATTCTTTCTCGTCATGATCGCGCTAACTGGATTCATCAACTTGTTTTTTTTAAGTGTATTGAGCAGATCCTTTGTTCGGCCAGTTGACGGGAAACGGTATGTCTTGCGAATAGTGTTGGGGCGGTGGCAAGACCCTCGGGTGACTACCAAAAGAAAGGAAGGGCCAGGCGGCTGCCAACTTATAAAGAGAGAATATAGAAAATATCGGAGGAAAGGGCTTAGTTGCTGGATATAGCGTAAAGTCAATCAGCGCCTTACAGACAAATTATGAAATTATATATATAAAGTATCTATGGCGAATGTCATTGGGAATATTGAGGAGCTCATTGTCTAAACAGAGTAGATCTCCATGATCTTCGCCTCGAAGTCTTCATTCGCAAGGAGGGATTTGTTCTTGATGCGGGTCTTGTAGGTATTGATCGTATTGACGGAGTAACCGAGAATGTGGGCGATCTTGTCATTGTCGTGGATACCCAGCCGGATGAGAGCGAAGATCCGCAAGTCGGTATTAAGCACTTCGTTCTCTTTAAGCGGGGTGATGTCCTCGGTACGAAACAGGGCATTGTATTCCGGGATAAAGTGCGGGAAGAGTTTCAGGAAGATGCTGTCGAAGTTCTTCAGCAGTTCCTCCCGCTCCTGCCGGATGCTGAGGCTGTTTAGAAGAAAGCGGATATCGTCCAACTTGCGGTCGGTGATCTTCTGCTCCACCTTTGCCTTAAACCGTTCGATCTTGTCATAGAAGGCGGTGTTGGCGTTGAAGAAGAAACCGATATACTCTTCCTTGATCTTGTTGGCCTCTATCAGCCGTGTATTGATGGCGCGTTGCTGTATATGGGCTTCGGTTATCGCCTGCTGCGCCTTCTTTAATTTCCGGATCTGCCGCGCGATCACGATCACGAGGTAGACCAGTAACAACAATAAGAAGGTAACGATGATGGCATAGGTCGTAACCGTCTTCTTCTCCTGCTCTACCCTCGCTATCTTTTCGGCTTCGATGAGGGGCAGTATCGCGCTCATCTGCACCTTGCGTTGCCGGGCGCCATAGAACAATGCGTCTTCCACGGCCTTTTCAATATAGGTAGAGGCATTCTTGAGATCCCCCTTTTTAAAAAGAATAGATGATAGGTTGAATATAGCGGATGTTTCCTTGGTGGATGATTTGATATCCGCCATGGCGGCGGTTGCCAGCAGGTGAATGGCCGTGTCTACCTGGTTTCTCTTGATATAGATATCGCTCATGGTAGAGGTAGTCAATGCCACTTCGTGAAGACTGAGCCGGGCATCCTGCAGGAGCGGTCTGAAATATGTCAGCGACTTATCGTTATTCCCGGTCCGTACATACTTTAATCCATTGTAGTAGGCGTATTCGAAACTCTCCGGGGGCAGTAATAGCAATGCCGAATCCAGGAAGCGTGTTGCCTCGGCATTGTATTGGGGGGAATGATACTGGTCGAGCGTGTAATCGGCCAGATCGTA
>DATHKS010000032.1:0-7825 GCA_035488975.1 Chitinophagaceae bacterium
GCCCACATGCACATCATGTCCCTGTTCGTGAAGTCGCTGGAAGGTCCCGCCCATGCTAATGATATCATCGTCGGGGTGAGGAGAAAAAATGATCACTCTCTTCGGATAGGGAGTGGAACGCTCGGGGTGCGCGGGTATAACGGCATTCGGCTTGCCACCGGGCCATCCCGTGATCGAATCGCGGAGCATGTAGTATACCTGCAGGTTGATCTCGTATGCATTGCCTTTCTCCACCAGCAGATCGCTCAGGCCATATTCATTATAGTCGCTGTTCGTGAGACTCAACACGGGCTTCTTCAACTTGAGTGCCATGTTCACCACGGCCTTCTTGATCATCAGCGGCGTCCATTCGCAATCGCCGGTGAGCCATGGAGATTTATTGCGGGTGAGTTCCGCCGCAGCCGCATCGTCCACGAAGAAGGCGACGTTATCATGATTCTGCAGCAGGGATGCCGGAACATGTTCGGTATCGTCTTCTTCAGCGGCCTCCTTGATCACAGGCGCCTTGGCCGAACCCCATGCCATCAGAATGATGCGTTTTGCCTTGAGAATGGTGCTGATGCCCATCGTAATGGCCAGCCGGGGCACCTGCGAAATGTTTGGGAACTCGTAGGAGTTCGCCAACCGCGTGGAATTATCGAGTGTGATGAGTCTCGTCCTGGAATAGATACCGGAACCGGGTTCATTGAAACCGATATGTCCATTGTTGCCGATGCCCAATACCTGCAGATCGATGCCTCCTGCCTCCGAGATCATCTTCTCATAACGCAGGCAATATGATTTGATCTCCTCTTTCTTGATCTCGCCGTCCGGGATATGGATATTGGCCGGATCGATGTCTACATGATCGAAGAGGTTATTTCGCATGAACCGGTTATAACTCTGCAGTGCATCATTGTCTATGGGATAATATTCGTCGAGATTGAAGGTGACCACATTCCTGAAACTCAGCTTCTCGTCCCTGTGCAATCTCACGAGTTCCGCATACAGCGTCTTCGGAGTGGAGCCGGTAGCGAGGCCAAGCACGCAGCGCTCATTCCTTTTTTGTTTGTCGATGATGAGGTCTGCTATCTCCCTTGCCGCAGCGGAAGAGCCCTTTGCCAGGTCGGGGAAAATTTTAACGGGGATTTTTTCAAAACTATCGGAGAGATCCATCGGTGCAATTCTTTTCGCCATATGGGATATTTGGTTCGATTAGGCAAATATATTAAATATGTACGCAACCGCGTTTAAGGAATTAAAAAGTCGAAATTCAAAAAGGCGTGATGGGCGAAGTGTTCTCCCCATATCACGCCTTTTTGAATTTTGAATTTTGACTTTTTAATTAACAGAGGCCTTGCTATAATTTGCGTTCCATAGGTCATAACGCTTGAACTGTGTCTTGATCTTCTTTTCGAAGTCTTTCCAGTTTCTTCTTCCCTTGGGGCTCCACAGCACCTCACTCAACGCACTGATGCGCGGGAAGAGCATGTATTCGACCTTCGATGAATAGCGCAAATACTCCGACCACAGGTTTGCCTGTGCGCCAAGAACATGTTTGCCCTGTGCAGGAGAGAGGCCGGGTGGAACGGGTTCGTAGCCGTACACCTTATCGAGTGGAAGATACCCGCCGATGGTGACGGAGTCTTCGCTCTGGCTTTGCGCATGATCGAAATACATCCAGGCGCCGGGTGTCATCACCACGTCGTGATTCTGTTTCGCTGCCGCAATGCCGCCTTCTTCTCCGCGCCAGCTCATAACGGCCGCATTGGGAGCAAGTCCGCCTTCCAGGATCTCGTCCCATCCTATCACGGTACGGCCCTTGGTATTCAGGTATTTTTCTATCCGTTGAATGAAATAACTCTGCAATTCATGCTCGTCCTTAAGCCCCTTTTCCTTCATCAGCTGTTGGCAAAACGCCGAACGTTTCCAGTTCGTCTTCGGGCATTCATCGCCGCCGATATGAATATATTTCGAGGGAAAGAGCGTGAGTACCTCATCGAATACATCATCCAGAAACTTAAAGGTATTCTCTGAGGGAACGAACACATCATCGAACACGCCCCAGGTCTGCTGCACCTGCTTGCCGGTGGTGTCACCCGACCAGGTACAGGCTTTCGGGAAATATTTATAGGTAGCCTCTTCGGGAAAACAACTCAGTTCGGGGTAGGCGGCTATGGCGGCCGAGGCATGTCCCGGCAATTCTATTTCGGGGATGATCGTAATGTATCTCTTCTGCGCATACTTCACTACTTCCTTTATCTGTTCCTGCGTATAGAAGCCACCGTATTTCTGGTTATCATTTCCTTTGCCGGGATAGCGCCCGATGATCGTTCCATTTCTCCAGGCTCCGACGGATGTCAGCTTCGGATATTTTTTTATCTCGATGCGCCATCCCTGGTCGTCGGTGAGATGCCAATGGAAATAGTTCATCTTGTGCATTGCGATATAGTCGATGTATTTCTTGATGAAGTCGACAGGATAGATATGCCTGCCCACATCGAGGTGCATACCCCGGTATGCAAAGCGTGGGGCATCATCAACAGAGACATAGACGATATCCAACTTGGATGGTCGCATCTTCAGCCTGGCGTCCGGCACGGGCAGCAACTGGATCAGCGTCTGTATGCCATAGAACACCCCGTTCTCATTATCGCCGGCAATGTACACACCCTTATTGTCCACGGTCATGAGGTAGGCGCCTTCCACTTCATTGTCCATCCGCTCGAAGTTCAGCCGGATCACGTTATTGCCTGTCGCGCTTTTCACGATCTTCAGCTTGAAGAGATAGAACTGCTGCAGGTAATCGTTGAAGAAATTCGCCGAGTTTTCAAGATTACTGCCCTCCAGCACGATCTGCGTGGATGGAGTGATCGAAAACTTCGCCGCGATCTTCGGTTGCTTTACAGAGACCGGCTCGGGTATGATGGACGGAGCCTGGCTGTACGCCGTCATGAAAAGCATCGTTAAAGCGAGTGTGATTACTATCCTCATAGCTATTTTTTAATGATTCCAAATTAAGACAATGATGCCTTCTCTGCGGATAAATCTGCAAGTAGACCCTATTTTAACACGGGTAGTACAATACTACTGGCGTACATGGCATCATGATGGATGCGTATCGTGGCCTTCTGAAAATCCGATTCGTTAGCCAGTGGAATGCTCAGAAACTTCTGAGGGTTCCTGTCCACAAGTGGAAACCAGCTGCTCTGTATCTGTATCATGATCCGGTGTCCCTTCTTGAATTCATGCGCTACCTCGTTTAGCTTGAATGATACCTTCTCGACCTTGTCCTTCACGAATGGCTGTGGCGTGGAATAGCTATTCCTGAATTTTCCGCGGAACACCTCGGCACGAACCATCTGCTGGTAGCCGCCCATCTGCACTCTTTTCTCGTTGGCAGTGATCACGGCATCCGCCGGCCATACATCGATGAGCTTCACAATGAAATCGGCATCGCTGCCGGTCATGGAGACGAAGAGATTCACACCTATCTCTCCCGTGAGTGTCATATCCTCCGTCAGAGAGTCGGCCTGGAATACAAGGACATCCGGCCGCTGTGCAGCGAAGCGCTGATCCTCGGCCATGTACTCGTTGTTTCTCCGGCCGGAGATCACTGAAGTATAGGGCACGGGTTTCGCGGGATCGCTGATGTATTCGGTGGCGCTTTTCGCCTCGGCAGGTTTTACCGTGGAGATCTTGCCATTTGCATGCAGATAATAATTGACGGGTTGGGAATTGGGCGGGGGCCATGATGCATAGGTCTTCCATTCATTGGAGCCCGTTTCGAAGAGCGTCACTTCCGGGCGGTCGAAACTTCCCTTTCCCTTGAGATACCATTCAAAGAATTTTGTTTCTATCTCATCCTGGTAGTATTTGTTGAGATCGCTTCCGAACTGGTAGGCCGCAAATGATTTCCAGGATGGAGCGGCCCAGGCACCATGTGTCCAGGGTCCCATCACAAGCCGCGAGTCATTGCCGGGTGATTGCTTCTCGATCGCTGCATAGGTCTTCAACGCGCCATACATGTCTTCCGCATCGAACCAACCACCGACTATCAGCACAGCAGGTTTAATATTCTTTAAATGTGTTTTGATATTCTTCGATTTCCAGAAATCATCGTATGTGTCGTGTGCCACTACCTGGCGCCATGTGCTGGCGGTATCATAGAAGAAGGAAGCGGTATTCGCATTCTTCAACGGACCCATTTTCAGGAAATAGGCATAGGCATCGCTGAATCGTGCATTGAAGAAGGGCTTGTAGTTCTCGCCATTGTCCGTCTTCGGGCCATCGAACCCGCTATAGAATCCATAGTTGTCGAGAAGAAAGAATGCGCCATTATGATTACAGTCGTCGCCAATGAATTCGTCCGACATAGGCGCCTGTGGTGAAACGGCCTTCAAGGCCGGATGAGCATCGGGTAGTGCGGCGCTCGAATAGAAACCGGGAAAGGAGATGCCGTATATACCCACCTTGCCATTGCTGTTTGTATTGGCAAGCAGCCAGTCGATGGTGTCATACGTATCGCTCGATTCATCGACGTCGTTCTTCGTTTTCTTGTCATCGATAGCGGGTGTCATTTCACGGAAATGGCCCTCGCTCTTGTATCTTCCCCTCGCATCCTGGTACACGAAGATGTACTTATCTTTCATCAATGATGTATTGGGGCCGATGCGCTGCCTGTAATTCGCTACGCCGTAAGGCCAGCACGAATAAGGCGTGCGCTGCATGAGGATGGGGTAGTGGGCTGTTGTATCCTTGGGTGCATAGATCGCGGTGTACAACCGGATCCCATCGCGCATGGCGATAAAGCTTTCCGTCTTCGTGTAATTATTCCTGACAAACCCCGTATCGGTATCGCCCTGGGCAAAGGAAAGAAGAGGCGAAAGAAGAAGCAGCAGGCTGGTGATTCGTTTCATTTTGATGATTGATGATTGATAATTTGATAATGTGGTAATTTGGTAATTTGACAATGATCCTCATTAGGAAAGACATTACCGATCGAAGCACGCCGCATTATCAAATTATCAAATTGACATATTTGCATATTAATTATTTCATTACCGGCAATTGAATACTGCTGTTCCCGAAGATCTTTATCGTTTCCTTCTTAAAGTCTGTTTCCTTTGCCTCATAAATGTTGGTAAAGGTCTGTGGATTGCGGTCCGCCAGCGGGAACCAGCTGCTCTGCACCTGGATCATGAGCCGGTGTCCTTTCTTGAAAGTATGTGCGATATCGGGCAGGGTGAACTTCACTGTTTCCGTCTTGCCGGGTTTAAAGGGCGCCGGCGCGGAGAAGCTGTTCCTGAATTTTCCGCGCATGATCTCACCTCTTACCATCATCTGGTATCCACCCATCGGGTAGGATCCGCCGGCTGCGCGGTTCGGCTGTGTAACATCACCGGCATAGGCAAAATTATCGGGAAATACATCGATGATCTTTACGACGAAATCGGCATCGGTGCCACTGATACTTACTTTCAGATCGGCGATCACCGGACCCGCAAGCGTCAGGTCTTCCTGTAGTGTATCGGTCTGGAAGCTGAGGACATCGGGTCGCCTTGACGCGAAGCGCTGGTCATCGGTCATGTATTCCCTCGTGCGACTGAAATGCACATCCTCCGTACAGGGAACAGGATGAGCCGGGTCGCTCGTGTATTCGGAGAACTGCGTGGTAGAAGAAGCCGTCCATTGCAACGAACCGCCGGCTGCCAGGTACACGTTAGTGGGCTTGATCTCCGCAGGCGGCCATTGGCTGAACTTCTTCCATTCGTTGGCGCCGGAGAAGAAGATCGTTGCCTCCGCGAGCTGCGGATCATTTCCCTTGCCCTTGAGATAATAATTGAAGAAGGGTATCTCTATATTGTCCTGGTACCAGAACGATGTATTGCTTCCGAATTTCACATGGCCGAGGAAACTTCCGTCCTTGCTGCTCCATTGGCCGTGGTACCAGGGACCCATGACGAGTTTGTTATTCGTAGATGGGCTTTGGGTCTCGATCGCCTTATAGAGATTCCAGGCGCCGAAGCAATCCTCCGCATCGAACAGGCCGCCTACTACCAGCATGGCGGGCTTGACATCATACATGGCCGTGCGGGCATTTCTTGCCTTCCACCAGTCATCGTAATTGGGATGGGCGTAGAGGTCCTTCCAAAAGCGGATGGTATCACCCATATAGTCCGCCAGCTTCGTTAACGAACCCGCATCGAGATAGAACTTATAATTGTCTTTCGTGGTAAAATCAAAACCTTTTGGGCCCACCGTTGTCGGAGCGGGACGCGGCTTTCCAAAACCGGAATAGAAACTAAATCCATCCATTTGAAACAATGCGCCGTTATGATGAAAATCGTCACCCATGAACCAGTCCGTGACCGGCGCCTGGGGGCTTACTGCTTTCACTGAGGGATGGCCGGAGGCCGCCGCCATGGTGGAATAGAAACCGGGATATGAAATGCCGAACACGCCCACGGCGTTATTGTTGCCGGGAACATTCTTGACCAACCAATCGATGGCATCGTAGGTATCGCTTGCCTCATCTATCTCGGTATTTCCCTTCTTATCCTTATTGAATGGCCGTACGTCAATGAATTCGCCCTCGCTCATCCAGCGGCCACGCACGTCCTGGATGACGATGATATAATTTTCACGGAAATAATATTTCCAGTGTGTGTTCCAGAATGCCTTAAAATTCGAAGTGCCGTACGGAGCGCAGGAATAGGGCGTGCGGTTCAACAGGAAAGGATGCTTCTCGCTTTTATCCTTCGGTGTATAAATGGCCGTGAATAACTTTACGCCATCCCGCATGGGGATGTATTGTTCTGTCTTTATGTAATTATCCCTTATCCAGGCGGAATCCTGTTCGTTTTGCGCAATGGAATAAAAGGGTAGGAGGAGCAGGAGTAACCGGAAGAAAGATCGTTGCATGTGAACTTTGGTTTTAAAGCATTAAATTTAATCCAATCTGCCTTTGCAGGAAGCATTATTTTATGGGAAAGAACACGGAAACGATAGAAAGATTCTACACCGCCTTCGCGAGGCTGGATGCCAGGACCATGAATGATTGTTATACGGCGGAAGTCGTCTTCAGCGATCCGGTCTTCATGATATTGAAAAATGACGAGGTAAGGTCGATGTGGGAAATGTTGTGTAAAAATGCAAAGGATTTTAAGCTGACCTTTTCCGATATCGAGGAATTGGACGAGGAATATGCGACGGTTCGATGGACCGCCACCTATACTTTTTCAAAGACGGGAAGGAAAGTCACCAACAAGATAAAGGCATTCATGAAGCTGAAGGATGGATTGATCGTTGAACACAGCGATGCATTCCGATTGAGTACCTGGATCGGCCAGGCCTTGGGATGGAAAGGAGTCTTATTTGGCTGGACAGGCTTCATGAAACGAGCGGTGCAGAAGAATGCGAGGAAGAGCCTGGAAAAGTATATGGTTGGAAGGAGTGGGATCGGGAATTAGGCATGAGAGAATAGGAATAAGGAATTAGGAATATGGAATTGGGCCTCAGCAGAAAAGTCATTTTTTAATGGGTCCAGTCGATTGTTGTTTTAAATATTCAATAATCAATACGCAACATCAATATTCAGTATCGTGATATGCGGGAAAACTGTCTCAGCGGGGTCTGGCGTAGCTCCAAAGGGGTCCTTTTGGGACAATGTTCAAGTTCTCTGACAGCGGGAGTTGTCGTTAAGGATTCGGAGTTGGGAGTTAGACCTTAGCAGACGTGATCTACTGGGCAGTTACACTCTTCGAATAAGGTTTTTGAATTTTTAATTTTGACTTTTGACTTGGTTACCCCGCATGTTAGATTTTACTTCAGAAATAGCGTTCCA
>DATHKS010000033.1:0-10548 GCA_035488975.1 Chitinophagaceae bacterium
AAATTACCAAATTATCAAATTGCCAAATTGGTTAATTGTCTTCCTCAGCCACCCATTCCTGTTCCAGCTCCGCCATCATTTCTCTGCTACCGATGAACATCGGCGTGCGCTGATGCAGCTCCGTTGGCTTGATATCGAGTATCCTTTGTTTTCCGTCCGTAGCCTTGCCACCTGCCACCTCCACGATGAATGCAAAAGGATTGCACTCGTACATCAGCCGCAGCTTGCCCTTGGGCTTGTCAGTAGTACCGGGATACATGAATATGCCACCCTTGATGAGATTGCGGTGGACATCGGAGACCATACTCCCGATATAGCGTTGCGTATAAGGACCGCCGGTACCCTTCTCCTTTTTCTGGCAGGTGGTAATGTAGCGTTGAACGGCCTTGTCGTACCGGAAGAAATTCCCGTGATTCACCGAATAGATCTTCCCGCTAGGCGGGCACTTGATATCGGGATGGCTGAGGGTGAACTCACCGATCGAGGGATCGAGGGTAAAACCATTCACGCCGCGCCGGGTGGCATAGACCAGCATGGTGCTCGATCCATACACGATGTATCCGGCCGCTACCTGCTGGGTGCCATCCTGGAGGAAATCCTCCCGGGTAGCAGGGGTGCCGCGGGCTGTGACACGCTTATAGACGCCGAAGATCGTCCCGATCGACACATTCACATCGATATTGCCGCTGCCATCCAGCGGATCGAAAAGACATACGTATTTGGAATTATTGCTGACGGAATCATCGAAGGCCACAAAATCATCCAGTTCTTCGCTGGCGATGCCGGCGCAACTGATGCCATGCTGTAAAACACCGGTAAACTGATCGTTGGCGAAGACATCCAGTTTCTTTACGTCCTCCCCCTGCACATTCACGCTACCTGCATCGCCAAGGATATCGACGAGGCCGGCCTTGTTCACCTCCACGTTCACGCGCTTGGCGGCCAGGCCGAGGTCACGGAGCAGGTTGCTCAATTCGCCCGTTGCATTAGGTATCTGGCGGAACTGTTGTATCGTAAATTCATCGAGCGTTAAGATCTTCCGGTTGATATTCATGTTCCTTGATTGTGGTACTAACAAATGTAAGGGGGAATGACGATATGTTGCTTAGGTTGTGTTAATCATACATTTCGGTAACCGGTTGATAAGTTGAGTAGTTGATCGTTATATTCGCGGTTCGAACCTATCAATAATCAACTCATCAACCTAGCCTAATGAAGGTCTTCAAGTTCGGTGGTGCCTCGGTAAACAGCCTGGAAAGAATAAAGACCATCGGCACCATCCTGGCGCCCTATGCGGATGAAAAATTGCTGGTGGTGATCTCCGCCATGGGCAAGACTACAAATGGGCTGGAGAGGGTAGTCGATTCATTTTTTGAAAAACGCCCCGATGAGGCGATCCTCCTTTTCGAACAGGTAAAGCAACAGCACCTCAATACGGCGAAATACCTTCTTGTCACAAACTACCTGGCCTGTGAAGCGCAATTGAAAGACTTCTTCACCGAGGTGGAATGGATGCTGCATGATAAGCCGGTGCGGGAATATGATTATTACTATGACCAGGTGGTTTGCGTGGGTGAACTTTTGTCTACGGCCATCGTGAGCCATTACCTCAACGAGGTAGGTATCTTCAACAAGTGGCTGGATGTGCGGGACATGATCCGTACGGATGATAATTTCCGCGATGCGACCATCGACTGGGATTTCACCAGTGCAAAGGTAGTTGGCACGGTGAACAGGGAATTCAATGATACATCCATCGTGCTTACACAGGGCTATATCGGGTCAACCGATGAGAACGAGAGTACAACGCTTGGCCGGGAAGGAAGCGACTATACGGCGGCCGTGTTCGCCAATATCCTGGACGCGGAAAGCCAGACCATTTGGAAGGATGTGGAGAGCGTGATGAATGCAGACCCCAAGCAATTCCCCGATGCGCAGCCGATACACGAACTCAACTACAACGAAGTGATCGAGATGGCCTACTATGGCGCACAGGTCATTCACCCAAAAACGATCAAGCCATTGCAGAATAAGGGCATTCCGCTCTATGTAAAATGCTTCCTCGATCCCACGCTGCCCGGTACGGTGATCCATGATCAGCAGTTGAAGTATCTTCCCCCGATCATCGTTCTCAAAGAAAAACAGGTGATGATCGAGTTGAGCTCAAAAGACTTCTCCTTCGTGGGTGAACACCATGTCGGCTATCTCTACAATCTCTTTGGTAAAATAAAAGTTAAGCCCAATCTCACGCAGAATGGCGCCATCAGTTTCCTTTGCGTACTTGACGATCATGCGGAGAAGATAGAAACACTCGCGCTGGAGGCCGCCACTGTATTCGACGTAAGCCTTGTGAGAAATCTTTCATTGCTCACTATCCGTCACTATACGGATGAACTATTCGGGAAGATGACCGAAGGGAAACAGGTGTTGCTGCGGCAACAGACGAGGGAGACGGTGCAGGCGCTGATGAAAACAATTTGACAGATGGGCCAATTTGGCAATTTGGTAATTTGATAATGGAGCGTGCTACGATTAGAGAAGGCACTTCTGATGAGGATCATTGTCAAATTACCAAATTGCCAAATTATCTAATTGGCCTCTACCGTAATAGTCTGTATCATCTTCTTCGGCACCGGCTTATCATGGAGTATGGCGGGTTGCCAGGTAGGCATCTTCTCCATCCGGTTGATGAGTTCGTCGTTGAAGTCATCGTCCTTCATTCCACGTAGTATTTTGAAGTTGGTGGGTGTGCCGTCCTGGTCGATGATGAATTCAACCTGCACGTAGGCCTTCTTCATTTCATCGGGAAGGAATTGAACCATGTCCTTGCCGAGCTGATCGAGGTATTTCATGAATGCATCGCCGCCGCCGGGGAACTGGGGCCATTGGTGAACGGCATCCACGAGACCCGTGATGTTGCGGGTACGATGCGGAACAGGATCTCTCTTAATAGGTTTATCCGGAACCAATTTCTTGGCCATGGCGCCACTCACGATGTATTCTCCTTTATCCGTTGTGAGGATCACCGGAAGCTGTTTGTATTTCTCGAAATAGTCGAATGCCTCTTCCAACCTGTCAGAGAATTTCTTCAGGGTCGGATCGTTCTTCGCCAGCACATTCAGGTAGTTCCTGCTCTTGGGCACATTGTACCGGATCGGGAAAATATGAACGGGAATATAATCCTGTCCCTGGCTTTTGGCATACGAGGCAAGGATGTATAATTCATCGATCTGGTCGTCGGTAATGGGAATACATCCTACCGTCACGCAGTTGCCATGAATATAGATCCCGCCTCCGGGACGAAGGGAATCGCTCAACAGGCGATCGGAGATGTTTGGGTAATTGAGGCCGAGCGACAAATAATAGTTGCTCCTTGGGTTGAATTCATTGATATAATAAAACCCCTCGGGCACCTGGTAGTCGCCCTCGAGACGTTTGGGGCCAAGTGTCCCGGCCAGCACACAGATCTTGTAGGTCTTGAATAATTTGAAGGCGTCTTTTACATCGTTCTTCACCCATACTTCCATCTTGCTATCGTACTTGAATGACCGGATGTAGATGTATTTTGCGGGCCAGTCCAGTTTCTTTTGGGCAAACTGTTTCTGCAGCGTGTCTTCCTTGCGCTTGAACGACTCATCCGGGTGCGCGAAGGTCTTTTGATAATCGATGAAGGAATTCCCGCCCTTGAAGGACGTCTGCGCTTCCGCGAACATCGCGGAACCAAAGAAGAAGACGAAAGCGGTGAGCAGGTTTTTCATTATCCAGTTTTACTCGGGCCCTGAAGGCCAGCGTAAAAATAAAAAAACAAATCCATAATGCCTCAACTAGTAAGTCTCACAATTAGTTAAATGTGCCAAAGCCAAAGCCAATTTGGTAATTTGATAATTTGGCAATGTGGCAATTAGGCGTGTTCCGATGCGAAATGACTCTTGTGTTGAAGTAATTGGCACATTGCCAAATTATCAAATTACCAAATTCTCCCATCGTACATTCACTAATTTAGCTAGAGATTCCCTCTCGCTTCCTGCTCTCTCTCAATGGCTTCAAAGAGCGCCTTGAAATTTCCCTTTCCAAAGCTCTTCGCGCCCTTGCGTTGAATGATCTCGAAGAAGAGGGTCGGGCGGTCTTCGACCGGCCTGGAGAACAACTGCAGCAAATAGCCTTCATTGTCGCGGTCAACGAGGATGCCCAGTTCGCTAAGCGGCCCGAGGTCTTCGTCGATATGGCCTACCCTTTCCAGGAGATCGTCATAGTAGGTAGAGGGAACCTTGAGAAATTCGACGCCGCGGCTCATCAGGTCCCTGACGGTGGCCACGATATCGCCGGTAGCCAGCGCCACATGCTGCACGCCCTCGCCGCCATAGAATTCGAGGTATTCTTCCACCTGTGATTTCTTCTTGCCTTCGGCGGGCTCATTGATCGGAAACTTTACGAAGCCATTGCCGCTGCTCATCACTTTGCTCATGAGTGCGGAGTATTCGGTGGAGATGTCTTCATCGTCGAAGGTCAGGATATTCCTGAACCCCATCACATCCTCGTAGAATTTCACCCAGGGGTTCATTCCATTCCAATCCACATTGCCTACGCAATGATCGACATATAAAAGACCGGTGTCTTTCGTGCTGAAGTGCTCGTTTCCCCAGGCCCTGAATCCGGGCATGAAGGCTCCCTTGTAATCCTTTCGTTCTACAAAGAGGTGCACTGTATCCCCGTAGGTATGAATGCCACTTAGCACTACTCCACCGTTATCGTCGTGAAGGCGGGTAGGTTCCATATAGCTCTTCGCGCCTCGCTTCGTGGTCTCGGTCCAGGCGCTCGTCGCGTCATTCACTCTCAGGGCGAGCGCCTTCACGCCATCGCCGTGTTTATAGATATGATCTGCTATCTCATTGCCGGGACGGAGTGGCGTTGTGAGAAGGAAGGTGAGTTTGTTTTGGCGTATCGCGTAACTGGCGCGGTCTTTCTGACCCGTCTCGGGGCCGGCGTAGGCCAATGGCTGGAAGCCGAAGGCGCTGATATAATAATGGGCGGCCTGCTTTGCATTGCCGACATAGAATTCCACGTAGTCCGTTCCTTCCAACGGAAGGAAATCGGGTTCGGGTTGTTTAGCTGATTTCACTATACAAGAAATTAAGATTGATAAATTGAGAAGAGGTCAATGGAAATTGCATTGACAAGAGAAGCGTTCCTGTTACCAGGAAAGTAAACCGGCGGAGCCCATGGCCAGGGTCTCCATCAGCAGGTTGAAATCACCCCTTTGATCGGCGAAGGTTTTGTGAGGGAAATCGGGACGCATGGAGCAAAGATAGGAAGCAATTTAACAATTTGGTGATTTGATAATTTGGTAATTTGATAATTGAGCGTGCTCTGATCGGTAGTTATCTTTCTGATTGGAGCATTGTCAATTATCAAATTGCCAAATTATCAAATTGTTCAACTGTATATTTGCCCCATGAAAGTAGGTATCCTCGGCGGTGGCCAACTCGGCAGAATGTTGTTACAGGCGGCAGCCAATTACCCGGTAGAGACCTTTGTATTGGAGAATGATCCGGAATGTCCGGCCGCTCATCTTTGCGATCATTTCGTATTGGGAGACATCCGGAATTTCGACGACGTCTACGCCTTCGGCAAACAACTGGATGCACTCACCATCGAGATCGAGAACGTCAACACCGATGCCCTCGAGAAACTGGAAGCCGAGGGACTCCGCCTCTTTCCACGCCCTTCCGTACTCAAGACCATTAAGAATAAGATCCTTCAAAAGGAATATTACAAGAAACACGAGATCCCCAGCCCGGAATACAGAGTAACACAGAATCTCGCGGCGCTGAACGAGGCGGCGGATTTTCTACCGGCCGTTCACAAACTCGGCGAAGGCGGTTACGATGGCCGCGGCGTGCAGGTATTGAAGACGAAGGAAGATATCGGCAAGGGATTCGATGCACCTTCCATCCTGGAGAAGATGATCGTCATCCATAAGGAGATCGCACAACTTGTTGCCATCAATGAAAAAGGCGATACGGCCCTTTATCCTCCGGTGGAAATGGTATTCGATCCGCATCTCAACCTGCTGGACCATCAACTTTGTCCCGCTGCTATAGAAGAGAAGAGTCTCTGGAAAGTAGAGGCCATCGCACTGAGTGTGGCGCGCAATTTCGCTTCTCCCGGCATCTTCGCCATAGAAATGTTCATCGACAAGGAAGGGAATGTATTGGTAAATGAGACCGCCCCGCGGGTACACAACAGCGGGCATCATTCGATAGAGGCGCATTACAGTTCGCAGTTCGATATGCTTTGGCGTATCATTCTCCGGTATCCCTTGGGGAATACGGATGCCATTCTCCCTTCGATCATGGTCAATATCATCGGCGCCGAAGGTTTCAGCGGAGATGTGAAGTACGAAGGGCTTGAAGAAGTATTGAAGATCGACAACGCCTTCATTCATCTCTATGGAAAGAAGCAAACGAAGCCCGGCCGTAAGATGGGACATGTTACGATCATCAGTAAGGAGAGACAGGATCTCACCCACAAGGCTAATATAGTCAAGCACACATTAAAGCCGAAGAGCTGAAGAGGAATTTGATAATTTGGTAATTTGGCAATGTGCCAATGATCCTCAGTCCGAGCAGTTATTACTCATCGGAGCACGCTGCATTGTCAAATTGACAAATTATCAAATTACCAAATTAGAACTTGATCTGATTCGTCAGCCTCTTCAACTCTATCTCCGAAGATTTCGCGGCAAAGTTGAGATTGGTAAGTGTGAACGCCGCCTGTTCGAAACTTTCCTGCGCCTGTCTTAGTTCGAGAATGGTTGCCTGGCGTAGTTGAAAACGCAGCAGTGCGAGGTCTAATAATTTCTGCGCCAATTCCACATTCTTCTGTTGTGTTTCCAGTTGCTGAAGCGTAGACGTATACGACTGGTAGGTAGAGACCGCGCCCGCGTTATAGTCGCGGATAAGTATACTCCTCTCGAGGTCCGCATTCTTGACATTGATCTGCGCCACCCGCTGTTGTCGTTTATAGATGGATCCGTTATAGATGGGAATGCTTACCGTAAGTCCTCCAATGGGGCCCGAGCTCTGGTTCAATAGCACATTGCCCGCAGAGATCTGGTTGCGGCTGAAGTTGTAGCCCGCCGAGGCCCGCAGCGAAGGATAGCGTTGCGCGCCCACTTCCTTCACGATGAGTTCATTTATTCTTACCTGGTCCTGCGCCGCCTTCAGGTCTGCATTCTCTCCGAGATTGCTCAAGACATCTCCCAGTATCACATTCTTATCCACGAGTATCGTATCCTGTACGGTAATGGCGGAATCGGGACGGAGGCTCAATAGCCGGAGTAGTTCGGTCTTGGCCTGGTCTACGATGAGTAGCTGCGATTGCTTATTCTGCAATAATGTATTCAGGTCGAGCTGCGATTGGAAGAGATCGGAATTGTTGGCGAAGCCCGCGGTCTGTTGCGCCTTCACTATTTCAACCCGCTTCTCCGCAACATCGATCGATTGATCGATGGTCCTGATATAGGCTTGCTGCCGCACGATATCATAATAGCCCGTCATTACAGCCGCCATCGTATTCTGCACCTGAGCATTCACGTATTGCTCGCTCTGCGATTCCAATTGTTCCAGTCTTTTCTTTGTGGCCACTACGCGGTACCCGTTGTAGAGTAGCATACCCGCAGTTACATTGGCGGAAAGATTATTCGCAGCGGCGCCTTTGCGTTTGATGATGTCTCCCGTATTCAATTTCTGATTTACATCAGTCACCTGTTCGTTGTCGGACGCGGCGGCAGTAACGATTGGGAGACCTCCGGCGACACCAATATAATTATTGACGTTGCTGATCTCGAGATTATTCCTGACCACCTGTATATCCAAACTATTCTTCAGCGCGATATTGATGGCATCCTGCAGCAAAAGATTCTGCGAGAAGGAAGACCGTGCCGCGAGAGAAAGAAGCGATATGATAAGAAAACGTTTCATTAATAATTTATTATCCTTTTTGAACCGGTTGAGTCCCTTCAGTTGTTTCGGTGGCGGCTTCTTCTTCCTTCCTCACTTTATGTTTTCCCGAGATATAGGTGTACACGGCGGGGATCACAAAGAGCGTAAGGATCAGTGAGAACATTATCCCGCAAACCACGACGATACCGAGGGGTACGCGACTCGCAGAAGAGGCGCCAAGACTTAATGCAATGGGCAGCGCTCCCAGTGAAGTGGCGAGGCTGGTCATGAGGATCGGCCGCAAACGTTGCGTTGCCGCATCTACCACAGCCTCCCTTTTCTCGAGACCATGCTCACGCCGCTTATTGGCGAACTCCACGATGAGGATACCGTTCTTGGTAACGAGGCCGATAAGCATGATCATGCCTATCTCCGAGAATATATTAAGCGTTTGATTAAACACCCACAGGCTCAGCAGGGCGCCCGCCAGGGCAAGCGGAACCGTGATCATGATGATCAATGGATCGAAGAAGCTCTCGAACTGTGCCGAAAGCACCAGGTAGATCAACACGAGGGCCAGCAGGAACGCAAACATGATATTGGAGGAACTTTCCGCATAGTCCCTGGATGGACCCGTTAAGGCGGTCTGGTATGTCTCGTCCAGCAATTTCGCTCCTACCTTCTGCATGGCTTCTATTCCATCGCCGATTGTATATCCTTCCGCTAACGACGCGGAGATGGTTGCGGCCTTGTACCTGTTGTAGTGATACAGGGTGGCTGGATTCGTACTCTCCTGGAGATGCACGACGGCATCGAGGGGAATATTCTGACCGGAGCTGTTGCGTACATATAGCTTATCGATGTCTCCCGGTTTATTGCGATCCGATCTCTCCACTTGTGCGATGACGGAATACTGGAAACCATTCTGGATATAATATGCGAGGCGTCCACCGCTGAATGCGGCCTGTATGGTGGCTATCACATCCTGCGTGGAAAGACCGAGGTCCTTGATCTTCATTCGATCCACCGTCAACTGCAACTCGGGACGGTTAAATTTCAAATTCACATCCACATTTGCGAACGTCTTATCCTTCCGTGCCTCCTCCAGGAATTTAGGAATTATTGACCTTAACTTATCGAGGTCCTGGTTCTGCAATATGAACTGTACGGGGAGGCCTCCGCGTGAGCCCTGTCCTACTGCGATCGTCTGTTCCTGCACTGCGAAGATCCTCGCCTGGTTGAATCGCGATAGTTTCTTTTGCAGGTCATTGGCAATCTCATTCTGCGTACGGTTACGATCACCCGGCGGGATCAGCCCGATACGTGGTTGTGAACTGTTGGCGCTTCCGCCGGAAGGCGTGCGGGCGAATACGAAATCGCGTTCGGCAACGGAATCGTAGAGGTAGTTCGATATACCATCCGCGATGGTCTGCATGGAGGAATAACTAGTTCCTTCCGGGGCAGTAGCACTGAAGCGGATATTGCTGCGGTCTTCCATTGGTGCCAATTCGCTCTTCAGTGTTCCAAATGCGAGCCAGATGATGATGCCGCAGACGCCCACGATCACCCATGCGATCCATCTCACACCTATGAAACTCTTCAGCAGGCGGCGGTAACCGGTCTCCATGCCATGGAAGAAGGGTTCCGTCTTGTTATAGAACCAGCCATGCCCCGATTTCTTCCGGTGCATGACAACATTGAGCACGGGCGTAATGGTAAGTGATACGAATGCGGAAACGAGCACGGCTGCCGCCAGTGAGACGCCGAATTCCCGGAATAGCCGTCCTATGAATCCCTCGAGGAAGATCAGCGGCAGGAAAACAATGGCCAGCGTGACGGACGTGGAGATGACGGCGAAGAATATTTCCTTACTTCCTTCTACGGCCGCCTTGCGTATCGGCATGCCTCCTTCCAACTTACTGAATATATTTTCGGTCACCACAATCCCATCATCCACCACGAGTCCCGTGGCGAGTACGATAGCAAGCAGCGTAAGGATATTGATGGAGAAGCCGGCGAGATACATGATGAAGAATGTGGCTACTAACGATATCGGGATATCGATGAGAGGACGAAGGGCAATGAGCCAATCGCGGAAGAAGAGAAATATCACGAGTACCACGAGTATGAACGAAATGAGGAGCGTCTCTTCCACTTCCGCAAGGGATTGCCGGATATTCTTCGTGTTATCGATCAACACCTTCAATTGTATGTCCGACTTGGAACCTTTTTCTATCTGCTCGATACGCTTATAGAACTCGTCCGTGATCTCGATATTATTGGCGCCGGGTTGGGGAACAATGGCGAGACCGACCGCATTAACACCGTTGTATTTCCAGCTTTGTTCCATTTGTTCGGGCGCGAGTTCGATCCGTGCCACATCGCTGAGGCGCACGATGCCGATGCTGTCTTCGCGGATGATGAGATCCCTGAACTGCTGTTCGGAGGTCAAACGTCCCAGCACGCGTATGGTGAGATCCGTATTGTTTCCGGAGATCTTGCCGGGCGGCAACTCCACGTTCTCGCTGTTCAGTGCCGTTCGTATATCGGAGAACGCTATATCATAGCCGTTCATCTTATCAGGGTTTAGCCAGATGCGCATGGA
>DATHKS010000034.1:0-2229 GCA_035488975.1 Chitinophagaceae bacterium
TATTTCTTGCCGGCGGGCTTCTTCAATGAAGGCTTCGCGGGAGCCGGGGTTTCGGCCGGTGTATCGCGATTTTCATTCACGAGCGCCAACACTTTCTCGAACCATTCGGCGGCATCGGCTTCATATTCCACATCGCATTTCTGGATAGGTATCACTCTCCTGCCGCCCAACTTCTCAAACTGTGCGTCCACATCCTCTCCCGTCTTGCAGAAGAGCGGGTACGATGTATCTCCCAGTGCCAATACGCTATACTTCAGGTTGGGAAGCGCCAATGGCTGTTCGTGGAGATGGTCATAGAATTTCTTCGCGGGGATCGGCGGCTCCCCCTCACCCTGGGTGCTGATCACGACGAAGAAGTAATCCTCCTTCTGAAGATCCGTCAGCCGGTATTGATCGAGCCCGACCAGTTTTGCATTCACTCCTCTCTTCTTTGCAACCGCCGCGAGGCTGGTAGCAAGGCGTTTTGCATTGCCCGTCTCCGTTCCGAAGGCGAGGCTGATCCTCTTTGTCGTTGTCGATACCATCTTCCCATTGGCGATATCAACGGCGCCATTAGTCTTTCCGTTGGATACAATGCCGGACAGGTAGCCGTTGATCCATATGAGCTCTTCCTTCGAATAGCTATCGATCAATTCGTGTAATTGTTTCAATTTTTTTTCTTCGAGCATATTCAACCTGTCATTTATCTATCACTAAATCCTGGAAGACCGAGCCCTTTTTCCCGGCCAGGAACCAGTTAAAATCCTTATGCAGCTCCACTACCCGTCCAACGATCACGAGCGATGGCGAGCTGAAGACCTTACCTGCAAATTGATCCGCGCAATGCTCAAGTGTGCTTATATGCACACGCTGGTGATGCGTTGTTGCCTGTTCGATAACAGCCATCGGAGTACGCGGGTCCGCCTCATTCCTTATCAACTGACCGGCGAGCGTCGCAAGACTTTTCGCCGCCATATAGAATACGAGGGTCTCGTCCGCGTGGATGAAACTCTTCCACTTGCCGGCATCATACTGACTGCAGGGATTGTAGGTGATGAACTGTACATTCTTTGCATAGCCTCTCGCCGTTAGCGGGATGCCTGCATAAGCGGACGCACCCGAAGCGGCGGTGATCCCGGGAATGATCTCGAATGGAACACCCTGCCCGTGCAGCGCCAGCAATTCGTCCAACACATTACTAAAGAAGGCGACATCGCCTCCTTTGAGACGCAGTACGGTCTTTCCGTTCAATGCATGCCCAACGGTCAGCTTGTTGATATCCTCCTGCGCAACGGACCCATCATGAAAGCCCTGCTTACCCGTCATCAGCACCAGTGCGTCTTTATTCGCAAAGAGATCGATGATCTCGGGATTGACGAGCCGGTCCACGATGATCACCTCTGCTTCCGCCAACCTACGCTGTAGTTTCAGCGTGATCAACTCGGCATCGCCCGGCCCTGCGCCGGCGAGTATCACTTTTCCCTTTGGTTGATCGTTGGTCATTACTATTAAAACTTATGATTCATTCTTATTATCAGTTGAAAAGCACAGCCGCAACGGTGCTATTGCTCGTTTCATCGATCAGTATGGCGCTTCCATTCACGGCCACTTTATTATACGCGTCGAACACGAGCGGCGAGGCCGTCTTTATCGTGGCCCTGACCACTTCATTCAATTTGACTTCTCCGTCCAATGGCTGCTGTTCCAGGGTATTCACATCAAGGCGGTATGCAACTTCCTTAACGATGGCCCTGACCAATTTGCTGTTGTGCTGCAGGTAATATTTATTTCCCGGCTGCAATGGCTTATCTCCCATCCAGCAAAGCAATACGTCGAGTTCATTGCTTACTTGTGGCGTGTCTGAAAGCTTGACGATGGAATCGCCACGGCTGATGTCGATATCATCGGAGAGATGGATCGTTACGCTCTGGGGCGCGAAGGCTGTCTGCACCTTTTGCTCGCCTATCTCGAGGCCGCTGATCGTTGTCTCCATCCCGGCTGGCAGGATCTTTACCTTATCGCCGACCCCATACACACCGCTCATTATCCTGCCGGCGTATCCGCGATAGTCGTGGAGATCTTCCGTCTGTGGACGGATAACGAGCTGAACCTGGAAGCGCGCATCACTGAGGTTTATATCCCTGTCTGTCTCGATCTCTTCGAGGATCTCCAGCAAGGGTTTGCCTTCGTACCAGGTGATGGTCTCTGACCTGTCCACGATATTATCACCATTGAGTGCGCTGATGGGAA
>DATHKS010000035.1:0-8717 GCA_035488975.1 Chitinophagaceae bacterium
CTTATCCTTCTCCGTCTTTATTTCCCGCCAGCTATATTCTCCTTTTTCATAGTTGAATGTTTCGCCATCATCATCATACAGTAGATATCTGCCGGGTTTCTCGCCATAATGCCGTACCTCGATATCCACCTTCTCCCCTGCTTTCGGCGCATGCAGCATCGGCGGCATCATCGGGATGATGGCGCCGTCCTTTACATACACGGGAATCTTGTCCAGGCCCGGAGTAACGGAAATTATTTCGCCATCACCCGCATACGCTCCCGTATAGAAATCGTACCACCGGCCCTTGGGGAGAATTACTTTTCGACTCTTTTGCCCGGTAAACAACGGAGCAACCAGCAGGTATTCACCGGCCATATACTGATCCTTGACTTCCTTTGTAGTCGCCTCCAGGTAAGGGCTCTCTTCGAGATCAGTACTGTTAACCGCTTTCAGTTCCTGTTTGAAACCCGGCTCCAGGTTCATTCCCCTGAATACCGGCGTCCC
The DNA here is from genome assembly GCA_035488975.1 of Chitinophagaceae bacterium. Taxonomy (GTDB): domain Bacteria; phylum Bacteroidota; class Bacteroidia; order Chitinophagales; family Chitinophagaceae; genus DATHKS01. The sequence goes on from DATHKS010000035.1 coordinate 487, forward strand.
TTCGAAATGATACTTTGCAAATTCGGAATACCAGTAGGGCATCATCTGCATGCGCAGGAGAGCCAACTGCTTTGTTTGTTCCGCCACTTCCGGGTACGACCAGGGCTTCGTGCCGCTCGACCAGGCATTGATCATCGCCATGGGAGAGAAGATAACTGTCTGGAAACGTCTTAGCCATTCTTCGGCCGTCTTCGATGCTCTTGCCTCCGGCGTCCATAGCACGCCGCAATACCCGCTATTGATCAGCGCCGTAATAAAATCTTCGTGGTTGTAATAATCGTTGTAGATCACATAGGGAAATGAATTGGCGCCTGCATTCGATGCACGGACCAATCCATATGTCCGTTGATTTTTCTGGTGATACATTTCCGCGCTGTACCGCATCGCCAGCACGCCAAATGTCTGCCGCATCTGTTCTGCGCTTGTTCCCGAAGGAAACGTGGCAACATCGGGCCAGAGGTAATAGTCATATCCATCCACTTCATCTATCTTATAACCGCTGACACCCAGGTCCACCTGGTCCTTCTTCAATTGCCCGAAGAATATTCTTCTTGCTTCGGGTATCGTAAAGTCCAGTACCTCCCCTACCCATACCGTATGCGAACCGGTGTACTTCGTGATATCATTATAGAAAGAAGCTTCCTTTGATATATAAGGATTGATCCACAAATTCAGCCGGATGTTCTGATCGAGCATTTCCTTTACAAATTTCGCCGGGTCAGGATAGCGGGTCTTGTCCCATTCGAATGTACCAGGATACGATTTGCTTTGCCAGCCGGGTTCCAGGCCGATGAAATCGAGCGGGTATCCCTTTTCCCGGAACGCATCGGCTTCCTTTTTTACGCTGTCGGCCGTAAACAACGATTTCACCCGCTGCGTAAAACCCAGGCCCCAACGCGGAGGTAATACGCCGCCTCTATTGAATAAATTATAACGCCTCACTGCATCCAATGCCGTGGGACCTGCAAAGACATATACCTCCACGCCTGCAGCCGGTACCAGGATCTCCACCGCATCGGAGTACGGGCGGGAACTCCAGCTCTTATCCGTGTTACGGTCCTTTGCTACCGGGGGATTCTTACTGTCTTTGCGAACCCCCGAGCCCGCATACACATTTATATACCTGGCGGAATTGATGAACACGCCATATCCCTTTGATGAGACATAAAACGGTACAGGCGCGTGGGTTCGTCCATTATCCTTACCGCCATAGTGATCCATGTGCAGTTGTAATATCTTTCCCCGCTGGTGCACGGTCTGGAAATTCAAACCGAAACCAAACAATTGCTCCTCCTTATCCAAGGGGAAGCGAAGAAAAGTCTTCCCATCAGTCACTAATCCAGCAATATCATTTTGAGAAAGGGGAAAAACAGCGGCGCTCATCTTCGACAAGGCCTCTTTATTGGGGATGGAACCGGAAGCAGTTAAAAGATCATAGGCTTCAGGTTTACCGGCTATTCCTTTCCAAACGCCTGGTGCTACTTCGGTCCAGGTGAGTGGCGGGTTCTGGGCAGATAGTGAAAGAGAAATTGCCAGGAAAAATAAAAGAAGGTTTATGTTTTTATGTCTTTTCATGTCGTGATTGAATTAATGTATGTTGCTTGCCCGGTTGACCAGTTTTTTAACCACGGAGAGCACAAAGAAAATACACAAGGAGCACAAGGATATTATTGTCTTCCCGCCTTACCGGCAAATCTATCATATCATTATAGCAATATGGCCGGGAAGGCGGGAAGACGGTAAGAGCAACGCGGTTGGGGCAGGGATGAAACTTCCAATGAAGCCCAATTCCTTATTACTTATCCCCTATTCCTTTTCTTCGTGTCCCTTTGGCCTTCGTGTCTTCGTGGTTCGGTATTCCTTGCGTTCTCCGTGAAATCCTGGTGTCCCTTGTGGTTAAAAAAAACCAACTTCCAACCAATGGTTACAACGGTACCACCGTATAGATTCTTCCCTTTACAGTCTCAAAGTCGATAGTATATCCCTTCATCGTATCCAATTCAACCAGCTTCGCACCCGAATTCTTTTCATACGGAGGCTGTCCGTATTTGGTGTAAAGCGGGTTTGGATTCTCTCCTGCCGCCGTTGCGCTCTTCGCTTCCGCTATTTTTACTTTTTGAAAAGTATGCAGGCGACAATTTCCTCCCGAACCCGAATAAATAACGGCCTTGATCAATTTTTCATCCTTCCATTCGATATCTATCTTAAAATTTCCCCTCGCCTTTATCCCTCTCACGGAACCGTCCTTCCACTCACCCGGCAATGCGGGTAGCAGGGAAAGCTCACCATCCTGGCTTTGAAGCAACATCTCCGTCATACCGGCCGTTGCACCAAAGTTCCCATCGATCTGGAATGGAGGATGCGCATCAAACAAATTGGGATAGGTGCCGCCACCGCCCATCGTTTCTCTTGTTTCCCTTGGATCGATATAAGTAAATGCGTCGCTCAGTATCTTATAGGCGTGTTCGGCATCCCGCAATCTTGCCCACCAGTTGATCTTCCAGGCCATGGACCATCCCGTACTCACATCGCCGCGGTGGATCAATGATTGCTTGGCCGCCTCCGCCAATTCCGGCGTGGCAGTTGGATTGATCTGGCTTCCCGGGTACAAACCAAACAGGTGCGATAAGTGGCGATGCTTGTCATTCGGATCGTCCCAGTCGCCGGACCATTCCTGGAGTTGCCCGTACTGGCCGATATGAAAGGGAAATAATCTCTCCCTTGCTTTTATTAATTCATCCCGGAAACCGGCGTCTGTCTTTAAGATATCTGCTGATTTGATCACGGCTGTAAACAATTCCCGGATGATGGACATGTCCATTGTACTGGCCATGGTCAACTGGTATTCCTTTCCTTTTATCTTAATGGTATTCTCGGGTGATGTGGAGGGATTGGTGACGAGGTATCCTGATTTCGGGTCTTCGATCAGCCAATGCAGGAGAAATTGTGCGGCTCCCTTCATTAAAGGATAGCCTTCCTTTCGCAGAAAATTCTGATCGCCGGTAAACAGGTAGTGCTCCCAGAGATGGGTACTGAACCAGCCTCCCGCCATTGGCCAGCACGACCAACGCGGCATGGACTTGGGATCGTCCCAGCCCTGTCCTCCCGGTGGAGAAGTCTTAGCCCAGAGATCGGAATTGTGATGCGTGACCCAACCTTCATTGATATTGTAATTTGTCTTGGCCGTTACCGCGCCATTCACTGCCAATTCTTTCATGAAATCAAACAGTGGCTGGTGACACTCGGAAAGATTCGTATTTTCCGCGAGCCAGTAATTCATTTCCGTATTGATATTGGTGGTGTAGTTACTGCCCCAGGGCGGCTGTACCTGTTCACTCCAGATGCCCTGTAGATTGGTGGGCCTCGAACCGGGTCGCGACGAAGCGATCATCAGGTAACGGCCAAACTGGTAGTAAAGTGCCTGGAGCCGGTTATCCCCTGTTGAGCCATTGAATTTTCTTAATCGTTCGTCGGTCGGTAGTTTTATTTTACTAATATCCCCGCCGAGATCAAGATCGACTCTCTTGAACAGCGATTGATAATCCCTGATATGTGCAGCCTTTAGTACGGCATAGGTCTTCTGCAATGCCTTATCAAGATTAGCGGTTGCCTCAACAGATGGGTCTTTGCCTTCCTTCCCGGGTGATTTATTAAATCCATTGAAACTGGTTGCTTCCGATAAATATATAGTGACGGCATTGGCGCCGGATACGATCAACTGGCCATCCTGCTGTTTCACCGATCCTCCTTCAGCCATTATCTTCAACCGCACTTCAAAATTCATTCCCTCTCCATTCCAGTCATCGTAAACAACCTGCTGCGGTTCATACTCCCGGTTGGCTACGAATTTGGGCGCCTTCCCCTTCAGCCTTAGAATTCCCTGGGCACCACCGGCAACGGGCGAAGACATTTGATATTTGAGTTTACTCGTCAGCGAAGCGGCAAAGCTGACGGCGCTTTTCTTGTCCGCCGTTATCCGGATCAGCATCACCTTATCCGGGTGACTGATAAAAGTTTCCCTTTTATAATTGACTCCGGCCAATTCATACTTGACGGTGGTAATGGCATTGTTCAGGTCAAGGTCACGGTAATAAACTCGGGCCACCGTATCCGTAGTGGAAAAATTCAACCACAGGTCAGCGAGCGGAAGATACCTTGCCGAATAAGGCCCCTGCATCTTTCTCCAAAGACTCGTTGCGCTATCATAGTTACCTTCAAAGATCTGTTTACGCACCTGTGCCAGTATAGCTGGTCCACCTGGTGTATTTCCCGGGTTAGGAGCTCCAGACCATAGAGTATTATCGTTCAACTGGAATCTTTCCTTTGCAATGCCTCCGAAAACCATTGCCCCGGTCTTCGCGTTTCCCAATGGCAATGCCTCCTCCCAGGCAGCGGCAGGCTGCTTATACCATAATTTCAGATTAGGATCACTGGAGCTTGCTTGTCCCCGAGCCGAAAAATATCCTGTAGCTGAAAAAAGCAATATGATGAGAAGGCTTCGCATACTTCATAAATTAAAAAACTATTGCCACGGCTTCTACTTTCTCGTAGCAACAGGCCGATTCAAAGTTTTGGAAGGAACACAAAGGCTCAGAAGTGAAAAAGTGAGAAGCAAAGGCAGCACCTCTCGCTTTTCACTTTTTTACTTTTGAATTTTGACTTTTGAATTACCTCCTTAGTTCCTTTGAAAAAACAACACCCTATCAATTACATGGATCGGCCCATTGGTAGACAATATTCCAGCGGTACGAGCCTGCAGACCTGGTGTAGCCAGGTTGGGAGTTGGATAAGCACTCCCCGTAAAATCATTGATCCTGAGTCTCGAGTCCCTGTCATTAATGACACGGAAAGTGATAAGGCTTTCGGGATTCAATGGATCATAGTTCGCCGGCATCAATGTCTTATCGAATTCGGGATCTGGCTGTATATTCTCAAATGTATGTTCGCCCTGTACGATCAAAGAAAGAAAATAGTTCTTGACCTGCTCCTGCGGGTATTGATCCCAACTGCTGGCCGGTTGGCCTCCTACAAGGTACTTTCCGAAATAACAGTCAGCCGTCGCCTTGAGCGGTGTACCGGTCTTTCGCAAGATGGCATCGGTATGAAGAAAAATGAATGTCCTGCCGGGCTTGGTATATTCATTTGTATCGATACCAGAATAGATGATGCCCTGGTACATTAATTTGAAAATCGTATCGGCCGGGGCAGTGCCCAGTCCTCTGTCCCTTAAAAACTGCCATGCAGTCTTATTGATATGCGGATCGATCGTGGTAGTCGCATGATCCGCATTCTCCTGCAGATCCAGGCCGCCCAGCTTCTTGCACCCGGAGAGAAGCATTGCCGCGAGGCAAATGCAGATGCTATAGTTAATTAACCTTCGTTGAATTTTTTTCGCTTTCATAATTTCTTATTTATCCTGAGGTTGAATAATTTAATCTGAATAGGGCGGGTTTTGCACCAGCAAGGGATCCCTTGTCAAAGCGTCTCTCGAAACAGGCCAGAGTATCTTCCGCGCATCTGTAAACCCGGTCTGCCCGATTCCCAGGTTCTTTTGCCGTTGAATGATCAGCGGATTCATTACACTTAGTACTCTGCCAGTCCTTTCCAGGTCAAACCAGCGTTTGCCTTCAGCAAAGAGCTCCAGTTGTCGTTCATCCAGTATAGCCGATTCCATGTCGAGTTGAGAAGCAAGGTTATTATAGTTAGCCGCATTCAACGGTCCTGCCTTGACTCTCGCGCGAATCTGGTTGACGATCGCGGTGGCGCCGGCTATATCGTTGTTCCCCCAGTTAAGCGCTTCCGCCCGCATCAACAGAATGTCGGCCCAGCGGTACAACGGAAATCTCGCCTGGTTTTGCGCCCTGCTCGGAGTGACCGGCTTACCATTTCCATCAAAAGGGTAATATTTCCATACTTGAATAATTCTTTGCAGTGCGTTGGCAATCGTTGTATCGTAGTTAATCCCTCGCCTGATGTCTGCCTTGTTCGTTTCCCATTTCATTAATGGAATACTGTCTATGTAATAATTGGAGGTCTGATCGGAAGACCCGATCTTCCCACCGATGCCGTTTCCGCCATCAACCAGGTAATCCCAGTTCAGTGTCCAGATATTTTCCTTTGAGCTTCCCGTCACAAAAAGATCCTTGTAGGCGGTGAAATTGGGTGTAGAAGGGGTTAATGCATATTTGTTCAATGCTATTAGCTGGTCGGTGGTGGAGATAACTTTTCCATAGTACTTTTGCCAGAGATAAACATCTGTAAGAATAGATAATATTCCCCCATAGTTCAGCTCGAATACACTGGTAGCCGTCTTGTCTGCAAGATTGCTTGCCTTCACGAGATCGGGTATGATCACACCATTGATAACCGAATCGGCCGGGCTCCTGGGCAGATTGGGATCTTCTTCGATCTGCTCGTAGGGCACCAACCGCACTGGTACAGCACCCCAAAGCCGCACAGCCCAGAAATACATATAGGCCCTCAACCCGTAGGCCTGCGCCAGGTAATTATTTCTTTGTACTTCGGTTAAATCGGGTATGCCGGGTAAGTATTTTATGGCGAAGTTGGCCCTGGCAATCGTTACGTATAGATTGTTCCAGTTGGTTGATCCGGTAGTAGCATTCAATCCATTCAACACGATGTTGATCTGGTTTTCGCCGGTTCCTCCATACGTAAAATTATCCGACCGGGCATCTCCCCATTCTGTAAAGCTGCCATTACTGCTAAAGGTCTTCTGTACACCATCATAGATCGCGGCATTACCCGCCAGCGCATGCTCTGCTGTTTTCCAGAACAACTCGCTCGATAGATCAGAGATGGGCTGTTGATCCAATTGCTTCTTACAACCCGCGAACAGCAGGCCGAACAAGGCGATCTTTATATATATTGATCCTTTCATTTTTCTTAATTTAAAAGTTAAGATTTATTCCACCGCCAAATTCTCTCTTCCTTGGGAAACGACCGCTATCCAACCCGGGACTAAGAGCGCTCGACAACGATATCTCCGGATCATACCACGTATAATTTGTCCAGGTGAGCAGGTTATTGCCAAATATGAATACCGACAACGCATCTATTTTAACTCTTGAAAGGAGCTTTTGCGGGAGATCATAGGACAGTTTTGCATTACGCAAGCGGATAAAAGAGGCATCCTCGATATAGAGACTGCTTCCATCCCTTCCGTTACCCAACGAGTTATTCTTCGCCACAGGGTAAGTGGTAACATCACCCTGGTGCCACCAGGCGCCATGAATATAGTCCGGCTCCGGCGTCACGTTAGTTGTAGCATTCAGGTTTAACTGCGCACGGGCATTATTATAAATGCTGCCACCCCAGCTTACATAGAAGGCAAACGAAAGTGTGAATTGCTTATAGCTAACAAGATTGGTAAGACCCGCTATCCACTTGGGCTGGGCATTCCCCAATATCATGCGGTCGTTGTCGTCGATAACGCCATCGAAGTTGAGATCCTGCCATATCATGTCGCCACCGGCTGAAACGAGACCGTTGGTGGTCCTCTTCTTTACTTCACCGGTGTAGGGTTTGCCATCTAAATTGTACCCGCTGAAAACATTATTATTGAAGACGGGTGTGAGTTGTTGTTTGAAGTCGGGCGTATAGGCATTCGACTGATCATACGCATAAACGCCCTGCGCCTGGTAGCCATAAAAATCTCCTAACCGTCCGCCTTCACTCACTTTCCATACGTTGGGGCTTCCCGGCAAAAGATCGGTGCCTCCATACAATTCCTTAACCTTATTATTATTGATCGACATGTTGTAGGAAATATTCCATTGGAGGTCTTTATTCCTGATCGGGTAACCTGCCACAACGAATTCGAATCCTTTATTCTCAATGGATCCTACATTCACCTTTACGGTATTGAACCCTGTGTTGGTAGACAATGGTGCGCTATAAAGAAGATTCTTGGTCACCTTGTCATAATAGTCGGCGGTTATGGTGATCCTTCCCTTTAAGAAACTCAGGTCCATCCCTGCATTGAACTGGTCTGCGGATTCCCAGGCAAGCCGGTTGTTTCCAAAAGTGCTGTTTGGCCCTACTCCGGAAATTCCGTTGTAGTAGTTGGATCCGAATGTGTAGGTCTGGAGGGCAAAGTAAGGCCCGATATTATCATTGCCGATAGCGCCATAACTCACCCTGAATTTACCATCGTCAAGATAATTTCTCGACCAGCCCATGAAGCTTTCGTCTGAAAAGCGCCATCCCAGGGA
>DATHKS010000036.1:0-2856 GCA_035488975.1 Chitinophagaceae bacterium
ATATCTGAGGTTGTGAGCAATGGTTTTATTCCTTAGTGAAAAAACCACGGGGATACTTCGAATCCATGAGGCACGGGATTTGCGTAAATCCTTTGTAAATTAACCTCTTAAAACCCAAAAACTTTTCGCATTTTTGCAATAATCAACCGGTACCGGATGAAGTCAACAATCTATCACTCTTTAACGGATAAGAAGAACCAGGGGAAGAAATCCTTTGCCGTACTCATTGACCCCGACAAGGTCGACACCCTGGTACTGGATGAGTTGATCGCACTCTCCGTCTCGGCAAAAGTTGACTACCTGCTTGTCGGCGGCAGCCTGGTGATCTCGAATCATCTCGATCACTGTGTGCAGCACATCAAGAAACATTGCAATATTCCCGTTATTCTTTTTCCCGGCAGCCCGTCACAGATCAGCCGGTACGCGGATGCCCTTCTTTATCTCTCGCTGATCTCGGGACGGAATGCGGAGCTGCTTATCGGGCAGCACGTGGTGTCGGCGCCGTTTGTGCGCCAAAGCGGGCTTGAGATCATGTCGACCGGTTACATTGTGGTAGACGGAGGTGCACCCACCACTGTTTCATATATAAGTAATGCTCTGCCCGTTCCTGCAGATAAGAGTGAGATCGCGATGTGTACGGCCATGGCGGGCGAGATGCTGGGCATGAAACTCATCTATATGGATGCAGGAAGCGGTGCAAAACGACCGATCACTGAGACAATGATCGAAGCCGTTGCAAGACATATATCCGCGCCATTGATCATTGGCGGCGGCATCGTAGACCCCGAAAAGGCCTATCTCAACTGCAAGGCTGGCGCCGATGTGATAGTTGTTGGCAATGCCATTGAAAAAGATGCGTCACTGATAAAAGAGATGAGTGATGCGGTTCATTCGGTCGCAATAAAAACAATTTGACAATTTGGCAATTTGATAATTTGATAATGGGGCGTGCTTCGATGAGGAATAACTCTCAGTCAAGCGTACGATGTATTCATTGTCACATTACCAAATTGCCAAATTATCAAATTGCTCACCGGAGATCCTCCACCTTCACTCTCGAAGGCGTCTCCTTCCCATCTACAATTCCTTTTGAACTCAGTGCTACTGCCTTGATGATGCGGGCCATGTTTTCCATATCCAGTGTTTCGATGGAGTCGCTCACCTTATGATAATTGGGTTCGGAATCCATTTTAGATGTGGAGATGGTATGTGCCGGTACACCCAAGCGGGCCAGGGTTGCATTATCCGAACGATAGAATAATTGCTGATCCGTGTAGGGATCGGGATAGAAAGTGAAACCGGTGCCTTGCAGGTTCTTTTGAAGAATGGCGCCCATATCCGTCTTTTCATACCCGGTGATGTAGGCGGAATTAGCGCCCCATTTACTTTCGGTTCCGATCATTTCGATATTGAACATGGCCATCACCTTCGCCGCATCGAATTGTTTGGAAAAATATTGAGATCCGAATCCGCCGATCTCCTCCGCGGTGAAGGCGGCGAATACGATCGTGCGCTCATTATTCTTCAGCGCCTTGAAATACTTCGCCAGCAGGATCACTCCCGTTGTTCCCGCAGCATCGTCGTTCGCGCCGTTGTAGATCGAATCATTATCCACTGGTTTCCCAACACCGAGGTGATCATAATGCCCGGAGAAGATCACGTATTCGTCTTTCTTACTCTTGCCGGGCAGGATGCCTACCACATTGGCCAGTTTCTGTTCGGTGATCTCGTGCTTCACCTCGATGCTGTATTTGGCAGGAAGGTTACCGAGAATGAAAATGGTATTGTTGCCCGCCTTGAAGGCATTCCTCTTGAGGAAGGTGAGACGGGAGAAATTTTTCGTGAAGCTCGTATCGACGGAAACGATGAGGTTCTTGCCTGACTTAGCCAATCCATCGGCTTCGCGGAAGAAATTTCCGCCTGATTTGATGGAGGCCGTCTCGTAGCCTGAAGTTTCGGTTATGGTAAGTTGCGGTTCGAATGTCACCGCCACGATATTCTTCGCGTCCACAGGTGCTCCATCGAAGGTAGCGGTGAGGGAGACCTGCTTTGCACTCAACATGGAAAATGGCTGCTTGAAACTGGCGCCATTACCCCAGGGCTGCAGGCCGGCGGCCTTGAATTCGGAAGCAATGAAATCAGCTGCCTTGTCGATCTCAGGGGAATAGGTCTTCCGGCCACGCATCGCATCGGATGAGAGCGTCCTTTCAATTCGTTCGGTTTCTTTGGAGTTGATGATGGCATCGATGCTCTGTGCAAACAGGGAACAGGTAAATGTCGCTAGAGAAACAGACAAAAAAAATCTCTTCATGTTGATGGGTGATTTTTGCGGAGATTTAAGATTAATCGATTTTGGATTAATCAAAAAAAATATTAGTTGATAGAATTGTGTGAATCCTGCTTCAAAGGCTCATCATTTCCTTGAACTTCACGGTCTGCCTCCGGCTTACTTCGATCTTTTCACCACCCTTCAATTCCAGCAGAAGTCCGCCATTGAAATAGGGTTCTATCTTATCGATGAGCCGGAGATTCACAATGTGTTTCCGGTTGGCGCGAAAGAAGAATTTCTCATCGAGGCGCTCTTCGAGTGCGTTAAGGGATTTCAGGATGAGGGGCTTATTGGGACCGAAGAATACCTTGGCATAGTTGCCAACGCTTTCGAATAACCGTATTTCATTCAGTTTGACGAACCAGCAGCGTTCGCCATCCTTGACGAATACCTGGTCGTTCTCGCCGAGAATGCTATTGTTGGTGAATTCTCCGATCGGCCGATTGTCCTTTGCTTCGATGTGCTGAAGTTTATGGATCGCATCGGCGAGGCGCTTGGGCTCTACGGGTTTCAGCAGGTAGTCGAGG
>DATHKS010000037.1:0-9767 GCA_035488975.1 Chitinophagaceae bacterium
GGTGTTTCTCAAGCTCGAGGGGATCGATAGCAAGGAAGCGGCATCCCCGCTCTCCCGAAGGGAGGTGTGGCTACCGGAACCGGACTTCAAGAAATATGCAGCCAAATCAGCACCCGTGAGCCTGCTGGGTTATATGATCATAAATGAAAAGGAACCGCTGGGGGAAATCCTCGAGATCATCGAACAACCCCACCAGCTTCTCTGCCGCCTGGAAGTGAAAGGAAAGGAAGTACTCATTCCCCTGCACGAGGAGAGCCTGGAGAAAGTGGATCACAAAAATAAAAAGGTCAACGTGGTATTGCCGGATGGGTTGCTGGATATTTACTTGTTGTAGATATGACTCATTTCATATCCGACCGGATGAATTCCGCCAGTAATTTCATCCGGTAGTACAGGTTGCTCAGCATGAGCGAGACATTGTTCTTCGCCTTTTCGACACTCCCGCCATTCATCTTCTTTATGTTTCGCAGCTCCTCTATCTTCTCATCGATCTTATCGATCATCTTCTCCGCATCCCAGCCGATATACCGTTTGTTCCGGTCGTCGAAGACATGATAGGGTTCAATACGCCCCGGCTTTAGTTTCCTGAATTTGAAATTTTCCTTGATGGCTTCCTTCACCGATTCATTGCTCAGCAGGTCGATCATCACGTCCTGCGCAACATTATTCAAAAAACCATTGTGAAAGATATTGAGGTTATTCCTTAGTTCGCGGATCACCTGCTTCTTCAATACATCATTGGTCTTACCTTCCTTATTGAGGAAAGTAAGAAGATCCTTGAGGGGTCCCATTCCTGTTTTTAGCCATTCCCATTCCATCGTTCAAATATAGGAATTGGGCGGACGGGGGGAATTCAAAAGTCAAAATTAAAAATTAAAAAGATCACGCTGATCGTGAGGAAGATACAAAGGCGCAATTGAGACATTGACTAATTGTCAAAACCTGCCTGTACGGCCAACGCTGTACGTTAGCGATACAGGCAGGTTTGCTAATTCGTATCTTTGAAAATTGCTGAAAGATCCGAGGCACCATATCGCCCATTTCGATCTCGATTCCTTCTTTGTTTCCGTCGAGATCATCAATAACCCCACGCTGAGGGGCAAGCCCGTCCTGGTAGGCGGCTACGAACGCGGGGTGGTGGCCGCATGCAGCTATGAGGCGCGGAAGTTTGGCATTCATTCGGCAATGCCGATGAAGAAGGCATTGCAGCTTTGTCCGCATGCCATCGTTACCAATAGCAGCCGGAGCGACTACAGCAAGTATTCCCGTTGGGTGACGGAGATCATTGCCCGGAAGGTCCCTCTCTTCGAGAAGGCGAGCATAGATGAATTCTATATCGATCTCAGTGGGATGGACAAATTCTTCGGGGTCAGCAATTACACCAAGGACCTGCGGAAGGAGATCATGAAGGAAACGGGACTGCCTATCTCCTGTGGGTTGTCGTCCGCCAAGTTCATCAGCAAGATGGCCACCAATGAAGCAAAGCCCAATGGCTTCCTCGAGGTGCCGCACGGGAAGGAAAAGGAATTCCTATGGCCATTGGGTATCGAGAAGATCAATGGCGTGGGCAAACAGACCGAACAGCAACTTAAGAACTTCGGCATCTATACCATCGAGGATATTGCGAAGACACCCGTGGAGATCATGGAACGTTATGTTGGGAAATGGGGTGAATCACTTTGGCAGAAATCACAGGGATTAGGAAGCACGGAGATCGCGACCGACTGGGAACAGAAGAGCATGAGTCATGAGAATACTTTCGATACCGACTATACGGATATCGGTTTTCTCCATAGTGAGCTCGTGCGGCTGACGGAGAAGACGGCCTATTCCCTCCGGGAGGATGAGAAGATGGCGGGCTGCATCACGGTCAAGATACGTTATAGCGATTTCGAGACCACGTCGCGCCAGGAAACGATCGACTATACCGCGCTCGATGATCTGCTGATCGAAAAAGTAAAAGACCTCTTCAATAAATCTTACCAGAAGGGCCGGCCGGTCCGCCTCCTCGGCGTCAGGTTCAGCCAATTCATTCCATTCAGCATGCAGATGAGCCTTTTTGATAACAACGTGGAGAAACTCAATCTCTACAAGGCCGTCGATGATATCAAGGACAGGTTTGGGAATAAGTTGCTGATGAAGGCGGCAACTGTAAAGAAAAAGGCAAATTAGACAATTTGGTAATTTGGTAATTTGGTAATTTGACAATGGCGCGTGTTCTTCGAGGATTCGTCGCGTTCGGCGCATTACCAAATTACCAAATTGCCAAATTATCAAATTCACTTCGCTTTTAACTGAATTTTATTCGGAGATTCCTTATATTTGCCAAATAAAATTCTCAAAATGTCCCTTTCCATAGACGAAACAGATCTCGCGATCCTTATCCAACTGCAGCCGAATGCAGGCATGTCCAACACAGACCTTGCCAAAAAGATCGGTATGGCTCCATCGGCAGTCCTGGAACGAGTGAAGAAACTCCGGCAGAAAGGAGTGATAGATGCCTTCGTCACGCGCATAAGGCCCGAGGCGCTCGAGCTGAAGCTGCTGGCTTTTGTTTTCGTGAAGAGCAGTGAAGGTCCCGGCAATCTCAGCGTCGCAAAACAATTGGCGAAGCTTCCCGAAGTACTGGAGCTGCATCATATCGCCGGGGAGGATTGTTATCTCGTCAAGATCCGCGCAAAGGATCCGCAGGCGCTGGCGCAACTCATGCGTGATAAATTCAGCAAGATCACCGGGCTGCTTTCCACCAAGACGACGATCGTACTCGAGACGCTGAAAGAAACCAATTACTTGCCCATTCCCCATAAACCCTGATCATGGCAAACACTATCACGAGACCCGTACCCCCAAAATCATTGATCATTGCAGCCTTCGCCGCGCTGTACATCATCTGGGGCTCTACCTATACGGCGATAATAATCGCGATAAGAGAGGTGCCACCACTATTGATGGCCGGCACCCGTTTCTTCGTAGCTGGTCTTGTCCTTTATCTCTACTTCCGCTTCAAGGGTCAGCCGACGCCGTTCGGTTCTTTGGGCAAGATATCTTTCAGCGGCATCCTGATGCTGTTCTTCGGCACAGGCGCCGTAGCCTGGGTGGAGCAATACATCCCGAGCGGACTCGCGGCGATCATTGTCGCTACCACCCCACTCTGGTTCATCATCCTTGACCGGCGTGAATGGAAATTCAATTTCTCCAATAAGTGGATCATCGCGGGCCTCGTCATCGGCTTCATTGGAGTACTCACGCTTTTCTCCGGCGGGCACGCGTTTAGCCTGGACGGCGACAATATGAAGCTCATAAGTTTCTTCGTCCTTCTGGGCGGCACGATGTCATGGGCCATTGGCTCTTTGTATTCAAAATACAAACCGGTAGAGGGCACCACGGGTATGAAGGCCGCCATACAAATGCTGGCGGCAGGAAGTTGTTCCATCGTGTTCGGCCTGATACTGGGAGAGCATCATCAATTGGTATGGTCCAATGTTTCCTGGCATGGAGTGCTCGCCTTGGTTTATTTGATCGTCATGGGCTCCCTCGTTGGATTCACCGCCTATACCTGGCTGCTCAGTGTGCGGTCACCCACACTCGTCGGTACCTATGCGTATGTGAACCCGGTGGTAGCGGTATTCCTGGGTTGGCTGATTGCCAGCGAACATATCACGAGACAGCAAGTGATAGCACTGGTTGTTATCCTGTCTGGCGTGATATTGGTGACTCTTTCGAAAGCAAAAAAAACGAAACTATGATTGCAAGAATGTGGCATGGCGAGGTCCCCTCCGCGAAGGCTGTTGGATTTGAATTTTTCCGGCAAAATGGAAAGAGGAATTAGGGATTGGGAATAGGGAATTAGTCTTCATTCGAAGATTCATCTCAGCTTTTATCATCGGATCATGTGGCCAAGAGCAGCCTGATCAGAACCCTGAGTGATTCTTCTAATGAAGACCAATTCCTAATCCCCTATTCCAAATTCCTTCTCCGCTGCAAAAAGAAAATAAACACCTTATATTCGTTCTCCAAAATTCATCCAATAAAAAAATCAATATGCAAGCTTGGAAAGACTACCAGGAAAAGAATAAGGACCGCTTTCTCAACGAGATGCTGGATCTTTTACGCATTCCCTCCGTCAGTGCGAAGAGTGAACACAAGAAGGATATGCTGACCTGTGCCGATGCTGTGAAGAAGAGCCTGTTGGCGGCAGGATGCGATAAGGCCGAAGTGATGGCTACCGCCGGGCACCCCGTTGTATTTGGTGAGAAGATCATCGATCCCTCCAAACCGACGGTACTTGTGTATGGTCACTATGACGTGCAGCCTGTAGAACCGCTGGAGCTGTGGCATAGTGGTCCCTTCGAACCGGTGATCAAGGATGGCAAGGTCTTCGCACGTGGCTCCGCCGATGACAAGGGTCAATTCTACATGCATGTGAAGGCGCTCGAGATAGTCACCAGCACCAATACGATGACGACCAATATCAAGTTTCTCATCGAAGGAGAAGAAGAGGTCGGCTCTCCCAACCTCGGGAAGTTCGTGGCCGATCATAAGAACATGTTGAAGGCCGACGTGATCCTTATCAGCGATAGCTCCATGCTGAGCATGGAAAACCCTTCGCTCGATACGGGTGTGCGCGGTCTAAGCTATATCGAAGTAGAGGTAACCGGCGCCAACCGCGATCTTCATAGCGGAACATATGGCGGAGCCGTCGCCAACCCCATCACCATCCTGGCGAAGATGATAGCGGGCTGCCATGATGAGAACAATCATGTCACCATCCCGGGCTTCTACGATGACGTAGCCGTTGCAACGAAAGAAGAAAGGGTCTTATTGAACAAGGCGCCTTATGATGAGAAGGAGTACAAGGATGAATTAGGCGTAAAGGAATTGTGGGGAGAGAAGGGCTATACTACCTATGAGAGAACGGGCATTCGCCCCACGATAGAGCTGAATGGGATATGGGGTGGTTACCAGGGCGAAGGCGCCAAGACGGTATTGCCATCGAAGGCAACCGCGAAGATCTCTGCGCGGCTCGTTCCCAATCAATCTTCGGTAAAGCTTACTGAAATACTATTGAAATACTTTCAATCCATAGCGCCTCCATCCGTTACCGTGAAGGCATTCGAGCATCACGGGGGCGAACCATACATGACGCCGATAGACAGCAAGGGATATAAGGCGGCATCGAAGGCGGTGGAGAAGACATTCGGCAAAGCCCCCATACCCGTAAGAGGCGGCGGCAGCATTCCTATCTGTTCGATTCTTGAAAAGGAACTCGGGATCAAGATCGTGTTCATGGGATTTGGACTCGACAACGACAACCTGCACAGCCCGAATGAGAAATATAATCTTGAGAATTATTACAGGGGGATTGAAACTATACCGTATTTCCATAAGTTCTTTGCAGAATGATTGTAAGTCAAAATTAAAAAGTAAAAAGTAAAAAATAGACCCTGGTCGAATAGAAAGTTAAAACACTGACGGGTAGTGTCTATTTTTTACTTTTGAATTTTGACTTAACTCCATAATGGAAAATCAAAAAATCAGACTAGACAAGTACCTCTGGGCCATTCGTCTCTACAAGACGAGATCTATGGCGGCGGATGCCTGTGATACGGGTAAGGTAAAATTCGACGGACTACAGGCGAAGGCATCCCGTAATGTCAGCCTTGGCGACGAATACGAGGTGAAGACCGAGGCCAAACGCTGGCGGATAAAGGTCACCGGCCTCATTGAAAAGAGAGTAGCGCATCCCGAGGCCATTAAGAACTACGAAGACATCACCCCACCGGAAGAAGTTGAAAGACTGCAGTTCCAGGCAGCAAGTTTCCATACAGGAAAACGGCAGAGCAAGATCGGCCGGCCAACGAAGAAGGAAAGAAGGGACCTCGATGGCTTCATCGACCCCGATTGAGTACCTCCATCGGTTGCTAGTGCCGCCGTGGGTATAAGCAACAGCCGAATACTATCTTTGCCCCATGCGCATAGATATCATAACCGTCCTACCGGAATTGTTGAAAAGTCCATTCGAGCACAGCATCATGAAGAGGGCGCAGGAAAAAGGCCTTCTTGAAGTGCATATGCACAATCTCCGCAAATGGGCGATCAACAAACAGGGGCAGATAGACGACTACCAGTTCGGCGGAGGCGCGGGCATGGTGATGATGCCCGAACCGCTCACCAATGCGATAGAAGAACTTTCAAAGGAAAGAAGCTACAACGAAATAATATTCCTTACACCGGATGGCGAGCGCCTCGACCAACGAACGGCCAATGCACTTTCACTCAAAGAAAACCTCTTGCTCATCTGCGGGCATTACAAGGGAATAGATCAGCGGATACGCGACCAATTCGTGACAAAGGAGATATCCATCGGCGACTATGTACTAAGCGGTGGCGAACTCGCAGCGGCGGTATTGGTAGATTCTATCGGGCGACTGTTGCCCGGCGTGTTGAATGACGAGACCTCTGCCCTCTTCGATTCATTCCAGGACAACCTGCTGGCGCCACCGGTCTATACGAGGCCGGTCGATTTTCGCGGATGGAAAGTGCCCGATGTACTCATGAGCGGCGATCATAAGAAGATAGATGAATGGAGACATGAACAGTCGGTATTGCGGACGAAGGAAAGAAGGCCGGATTTGCTCGAGGAATGAGTTAGGAATTAGCCAATGTGCCAATTTGTAAATGTGCCAATGATCCTAATTAGCAAAGTCTTTTCATATCGGAGCACGCCATAATTGGCACATTGGCTAATTTGCTAATTGGCTAATTAATTTATTTCTAAACGCTCAATTTTAAAGTAGAAAAAGCCCTGCCTAAGACAAGCAGGGCTTAACCAAAACTAAAACGAGAGAGAGAGATCCTTACGGCTTATTAGCCTTAAATCGTTTATCCGGTGTACCATCTTTCTTCAATGGGCCGGTCTTGTTAGTTTTAAAACGTTTATCGGGTGTTCCATCCTTCTTTACAGGTGTCGCAACGCTTTTTGTCGCAGCGGTTGTTGCGGGAGCTGCCTTGGTGGCTGCCTGGGTCTTCACCGCAGTAGTGGTTGCGGGAGTTGCGGCCGTGGCCGTCTTTGCCTTAACAGCTGTAGTGGCCTTCACTGCCTTCGTAGATTTTGCGGGAGTAGTTGGCGTTGACTGCGCGTGTATCATGGCAGAGATACCAAGCAATGCGAAGAGCGAAAAGATGATCTTTTTCATTTGCAGAATATTTATTGTTTTAGGTTAATGACTTCCAATGCCGCAATCGGGAAACGGGCTTTCCTGATCGCGGCACTAAAATATACCCCGAAGCCCTCATCACTGGTTATCGGCTGGTTAACGGGGTAAAATGAAATGTTAACAAATGCATTTGATCAAGCTCATTCACCCGTTGATCATATAGATCGGCTGTTGGTGGATGAATTCGTCGAAATTAGTTACATCATTAACCTTAACTATTAAACGATGAGATACCTCTATTTCCTCCTCCTGTTTCCCCTTTGTACTTCACTTTCTGCACACTCCCAGGCCGACAGCCTTGCGCTCCTGCAAAGGGCAAAAGCAGAGTTAGCGAAGCCCGGTGCGGTTGTGTCATCTGTTCTCGCTTCTGCAACCTATCGTCCCCTGCACCCGCTTACGGCATTCAGGGAGTTGATCAGTTCGCATAGCAGGGCGGAGATAATAACGATGGTCCCGGATGACGAACCGGGCGTTAAGATAATCGTAAAGGGAACTGTGAAATCAAATGACGGGAAACCAGTTGCGGATGCGGAGGTCTATGTCTACCAGACCGATTCCCGTGGATGGTATGCTGCGGACAGGCCGCATGTGGGTGGGAATGAGGGTGACCGCCGCCATGCAAGATGGTTCGGCTATGTGAGAACGGATAAGGATGGAAGATTCGAACTGCATACGATAAAGCCAAGTGGTTATCCTCAAAGCGATCTCCCGGCACATATTCATATCGAGATCCATGCACCGGGCAGTACCGATGCAATGATCAGCGAACTACTATTCGACGATGATGTACGATTGAAGGGGAACACGAGGGACAGAGCCCAGGGAGAAGGCTTCATCATAGCGAAACCGTCGGCGGCACCCGCGCCCTTCGGCCAACTTTTCACCTATGAAATAAAAATGCATGGGGATTGAGGTTCCTGGGTTGCTTATTTATACCAATGTTATTTTCGCACAAAAGGTAACATTATGTGAAACAACGTCGTTTATCAAAAAGCAGGAGTAAATAATGCGGCAAAACTCGCTAAAATGAGCTAGTTTTGGCCCTGATTTTTCATCCTTTCTGCTTACGAATAAATTGATTATGAATTGCTTGTATTTTTTACAGGCATTCTTTAAATTTCGGCTTACCATTCATGAAGGACCTGAGCATCATTACCGATCCCATCTATGTTCCAAAAGAACAGCATAGCGCCTACGAGCGGTTTTGGCTTCGCTATATTAACGATAAGCGGGATCTGCCCTTTATCCACCTGCTGACGGCGATCCATATCCTGGTGCTACCGGTTGCTATAATTCTCTACACCCCTTTATTGAAAGGCTGGTACTGGTGGTTGGCCTATGCCCCCTATTTCTATTTTTCGCAGATGTATTTCAAGGGCCGCTTCGGCCTCATGCTCCACTGCATCAGTCACCGCAAATTATTCAAGAAGGAATATACCTGGCTCTATCATTGGACCATCTGGGGCGTCTGCCCATTCTTCGGACATACACCCGAAACCTATTTCGTCCACCATATGGCGATGCACCATGTGGAGAATAATATGCATGATGATGCAAGCAGTACACTCCCCTACCGGCGCGATAGCCTCTGGGGATTCCTTTGTTATGTCACGCGATTCCTCTTCCTCGGCTTCCGGGATACCTTCATGTACCTCTTCACGAAGAAGCGAAAGAGATTCTACATGCGTTTGAGCGCCGGTGAAATTTCTTTCTATCTTTTCTGCGTGGGCATGTGCTTCGTGAACCTCCAGGCCACATTGTGGATATTCATTATCCCGTTTGTCTTCGCGCGGGTGGTGATGATGCTCGGCAATTGGGCACAACACGCATTCGTTCATGCAGAAGATCCCGAGGAAAATACGATCAACTGTATCAATACAAAGTACAACCAGATGTGCTGGAACGATGGATATCACGCGGTGCATCACAACCGTCCTGCATTACACTATACGGATATCCCTGTCGAGTTCATGAAACAAAAGGATGAGTTTGCCAGGAGAAAGATCCTCATCTTCGACGGCATACACTATCTCCACATCTTCGTTTGGCTGATGACGAAGCGCTACGATAAACTGGCGGACAATATTGTAAACCTCAATGGCATGTTTAGCAGCCAGGAAGAAGCGATTGCTGTGATGCGGCAGCGAACGAGGAAAGTCAAAAGTCAAAATTAAAAATTCAAAAATAGACCCTGCCCGAATAGGAAGTTAAAGACCTGCCGGGTAGTGTATATTTTTGAATTTTTACTTTTGAATTTTGACTTCTTAACGTACCCCTCAATTCTTCGATACCCCTACCTTTGAGCATGTCTTCATTCAGCGTCACAGGAAATTTCGTCGATATTCCCGGGAAGAGAATATATCCCGCTACTGTAACAGTCAGCAATGGGAAGATCGTCTCGATCCAGGAATCTGCTTTGGCCGAATCATCCGGTCTTAATTACATCCTACCCGGTTTCATCGACAGCCATGTCCATATAGAAAGTTCGATGCTCGTTCCTTCCGAATTTGCTCGTCTCGCCGTGGTTCATGGAACAGTGGGAACAGTAAG
>DATHKS010000038.1:0-3172 GCA_035488975.1 Chitinophagaceae bacterium
TGATATTCAACAGGAGGCACATTTCTCCTTCATCTTCTATGATCAATACCTTCCTGGTAGACCGTTTGTGCAGTGTAGCTGGGTTTGACATGGTAAACATTTTAGGTTCACCCTCAGCTTGCAAAATGTTTGCCGTTCCACTCTCCGCCCGAAAAAAGGGGATAATTTCCCCATTTAAAAGTCAAAATTCAAAAGTAAAAATTCAAAAAGTCGTGCTGCCGGGAAAGGCTTTATTTGCTGCACAGCCCGATTCCAATGAAACACTTTTGCCCATCACGCCTTTTTTGACTTTCTACTTTTGAATTCACCCCTCCCAAAGCCCTATATTCTCCTGTCACAATAAGATACTTCCCCCATCACGCCCTTTTGACTTTTTACTTTTGAATTTTGACTTTACCCTCCCGTGCTCAGCTATCACTGGCCATTGGGGAGCCGGTCGAAGCTTATATAGAAGCTGGTGCCTTCATTGAGCCTGCTTTTTACCCTTACATCCGCCTTGTGCGACTGGAAGATCGACAGGGACGACGAAAGGCCGAGGCCGACACCTTTCTTCTTGAGCGTGAAGAAGGGTTCGAAAAGTTTAGGAAGGTATTCTTCCGGTATCCCATTTCCGCTGTCCCTTATACAGACCATATTCGCATCCTCGTACTCGGTCAGGTCTACGGAAAGCGAGCCCTTGCCGGATTCCATTGCCTCAATGGCATTGACCAGGATATTGGTAAATGCAAGGATGAGCTTGGATTTATTCGCGGTGATCTGGAGTGGCAATTCGGGATAGTTCTTCTGCACTACAATATCCTGCAATTTGATCCGGTCGATGATCATGGCCAGGCTCTCATCCATGATCTCCTGTAAACTATGTTTCTGGAAGGTCAGTTCAAGTGGTCTCGTAATATCGAGGAGCTCGGTAAGGATATGATTGATCCGCGCGGTGTTCCGTTCCATGATATCGAGCAGGTGCAACTGATCATCCGAGTGCGGAAAGTGCTCCAGGGAAAGCGCGATGTTGTTGAGCGGGTTCCTGATCTCGTGAGCCAGCGTCTGCATGAGCCGTTCGTTCACGGCCATTTTCTGTGACTGAAGATTTACCAGCTCGGCCTTCTTGAGTGCAGTGATATCATGAAGCAAGCCGTGAACAACCTGTTCGGTCGTCTGGTTCTCGAGAAAAGAAAGCGAGAGCAGGCAGTACTTTGTTTGCCTGGTCTTACTTTCTATTTCTACTTCTATGGCCGCAACGTTCTCCATGTTGTTAATATGACGGAGTATCGCGGTCCGTTGTGCATCATTGGTGATGAAATCACAGAGGTTCCCCTTCTCTTCTCCGCCCGACAATCCATATAGCATCGTTCTCGCCGCATGATTGAGTTCCAGCAGATGGAGGCTCGCATCGGCAATGAAAATGCCGTCCCTTGAATTCTCGAACAGGTTACGGTATTTGCTCTCTCTCGCAGTGAGTTCTTTCAGGTCACCCGCCCTATCGAGAGAATACCGTATGCATCTCTCTAATTTCTCCGTGTTCAGTTCCGATTTGACGAGATAGTCGGTCGCACCGCTTCGCATGGCCTGGATATCGATATCCTTGTTTCCTTTACCGGTGAGCAGTATGATGGGTTCTTCCACGCCGGCCAGGCTGGCTTGCTGCAGGAAGTCAAGACCGGTGTATTTGCCAAGCCGGTAGTCGACGAAATAAATATCGTACTCCCTGGCCTTTAGTTTGAGAAGGGCTTTTTCGTAATTATTGCACCATTCGACTACGATAGTGGGGCCCTCTATCTCCTTTATGTAGTCGGAAATAAGGAAATAATCTTCTTCATCATCCTCAATGATAGCGATCCTGACATCATGGGTCTGAAGCATAAGGGGCTTAATTAATGAATGCAGGTAAAATTAGTATAAAACGTGATCCGTTTGAAACATTTCCGTCTGCATAGATATCGCCCTGATGGCTGCGCGCGATCTTCTTACATAGGGAAAGTCCTAGCCCATTTCCGGGATACTCCGATTTCCCATTCAGGCGGATAAATGGATTAAAAATCGCCTCTAGTTGGTCTGCCGGAATACCGATGCCATTATCTTCGATGATTATCTTATGAAATTTCCGGCCTGCATCAAGACCCAACGAAAGGCATTCTTTCGCCGTTATCACGCCTTCCTTTATTCCCGCCACCACCGGAGTACCCTCTTCATGAAATAACACTGCATTATGCAAAAGTTGAAAAATTAGTTCCTTGAGCTGGTCGCGCCTACCCGGAACTACCGGCAATGGCCCGATCGCCAGATCCAGTTCCTTACCGAATGTAGCGTCCAATTGCTTTTTTACTTCTATTGCGATCGCTGCAAGATCGCAAGACCCGCTCATCATTTCAGGGTCGGTACAGTCCGTTAGTTTACCCAATGCATCCAGCATCGAACGCATGCCTCTCAAAGCTCCCTGTATCCTGGCTATATAGCCCGATGCCTCGGGGAGTTTCCCTGCGATAAATTTGGTATCCAACAGGTCGGTCATCATGGCAACCTTACGCAACGGCGCATCGAGATCGTGCTGGGCAACTGCCAGGAAAGAGGCATAATTTTCGATGCTTCCCATGTGCTCTGAGACCGGCCTTACTCGTGCAACCGAACAGGAGATGACAGGTAGCTCGTCAGGAAGTTGCAGGACTCCGCGGACTACAGAAAATACTAACCGAACCGGCGATCCATGTATGTTTTGAGTTGTTACAAAAAAATCATTAGTTTGCCCGTCTTTTAGAGAAAGGCATTTTTCCCATTCATTCCCGGCAAAGGATGCGAACGGTGGCTCTGATTTCACCCCTTGTAGCCCTTCAAAAAAAATGAGTGGGGACATACTGGTGAACAATAATTTATTGTCCTGTATGTTGTATAGAAAAATGAAGGAAGAGTTTGGCGACATCTCTTAAAATTAAACCACTTAACCGGAATTGATGCTAAAGTTAAAAGTTTTAATCATTGACGATGAAGAGGATTATTGTGGCATCATGAAAAACTATTTCTCCCGGAGAGCGTATTCGGTAACCGTTTGTCATACCCTAAGGGAGGGACTGTCGCAGCTCGCAGAATCAAAACCCGATATCGTTTTATTGGATAATAATCTACCGGATGGAAAAGGTTGGAACCATGTAGAGAGCATATTGGAGAATCACCCCGGCGTAAG
>DATHKS010000039.1:0-3525 GCA_035488975.1 Chitinophagaceae bacterium
CGCATTGCTAATTGCAAAAGCGGTGGAGGGCAACGAATCGAAAAATGCTTTCTTCACCCGTATATACTCGTCGAACGTCTTATGATAGTCCAGGTGGTCATGCGTGATATTACTGAACACTCCTCCGGCAAACTGCAGCCCCGTGACACGATGCTGGTGCAATGCATGTGAACTCACTTCCATGAACACATGCGAACAACCCTCGTCGGCCATCTGCCGGAGCAATTGGTTAAGCTGGATCGGGTCCGGTGTGGTATGCGTTGCCGGCACTACCTTCTCACCGATGTGGTTGTCGACCGTACTCAACAACCCACATTTATACCCCAATGCCATAAAGAGCTTATACAACAAGGTGGCGATTGTTGTCTTGCCATTTGTCCCGGTAACTCCCACCACCTTCATCAGCGATGAAGGCTGACCGAAGAAATTACCTGCCATGTATCCTGCCGCCGCCGCGCTATTCTCTACCTGCACATACACGATGCCTTCTTTCTTTGCCGGCATTTCTTCGAAGACAATGGCTATTGCCCCATTTTCGATCGCTTTGTCAATGAACAAGTGGCCATCTGCTGCAACTCCTTTTATGGCCACGAATACCGTCCCGGCTGCAACTTTCCTCGAATCGATCTGTATATCCTTTACCTGGATGCCTGTGCTCCCTTCCACCGACCGGATCGGTACCTTATATAGTATATCCCTTAATACCACTGGAACACATTATTCATTTGGTCGTTACTATCCTTTTTTCACTTCATCTCAACTTAATTCCAATACCACCGCGGCTCCCCTGGTGAGTGCAACACCCGGAGGTATCGATTGACTCGTTATCTTGCCCCTGCCCTTCACCGCTACTTTTACACCCATGCTCTCAAGGATGAAAATCGCATCCTTCAATCCCATTCCCCTCACATTCGGCATCACCTGCTTCCGAAGCGGGCTTGTTCTTATCACCGGCTGATAGTTCACCGCGTAGCTGGTGCCCCATTCATCCTGCATGGAAGAATCGGTATAGTTAACCCCGAGGGTCTTGTACACGTTCTTAATATCATTGGCATTCCCGGCATAGAAATAAACAGCGCTATCCTTCTTTGCCTCAAACTGTATGGGCGCCTTCTTCTCGACATACATAGCATAAAGCTTGGTAGCGATCTCTCTGAATACCGGGCCGGCTAATGAGCCTCCATAGTGAATGGCTGCGTGCGGCTTCGAGCGAATGACCACGATACAGGTGTACTGCGGATCATTCACGGGAAAATATCCTACGAAGGAGGCCTGGTACACACCATCGCCATACCTTATGCTGCCATCGGCCACGTGTGCCGTACCCGTTTTTCCTGCAAGGACGAACGGCATGCCTTTGAACGCAAGCTTCCCGGTGCCTTCGGCAATGACCATTTCCATACTCTTCTTCGCAGCCTCGATCGTCGAGGGCTTGCAGATGCTTTTCTCCATGATCGTCGGCTCATATTGCTTTACCACGATCCCATTCTCCTGGATGCTGTTTACGAGATACGGCTTCATCATGGTGCCATTGTTTGCAATGGCGTTGTAGAGTGTAAGCGTATGAAGCGGGCTCACCTGCAGGGCGTACCCGAAACTCATGGTGATCATATTCATTACCCCGCCGCTATTCTTCTCCAATGATGCGAGCTGAGGTTTGGGGATATTGGAAAGATCTATCGGCGACCTTACGTCCATATGAAAGCGATGCAAGTACTCCCGGAACTCCTTCGGATTCTGTGCAAATGCCTTGTATGCGAGTTTACCCATTCCCACATTCGAGCTATGCGCAAAACATTACTCTACCGTCAGCACGGGCTTAGGCGCGCGTTCTGCATCGTTCACATTGCGCGGACCTACTATCATCCTTCCCGCGCTACCCACTTCTACAAGGTCGTCCAGCTTCGAGCTGCCCTTGTCGAGTATCGATAGGAGGGTAACAAGTTTTATCGTTGAACCGGGTTCGGTCACTCGAAGCGCATAGTTATCATCTTCCCAATAGCTGCCATCCGGCCGCCGGCCGAGGTTAGCCATCGCCTTTATCTTTCCAGTCTTGGTTTCCATCACGATGCAGGTACCGTAGAGGGATTCGGTCGATTCGAGCATTTTCAACAAAGCATTCTCGGAAATATCCTGGATGTTCACATCGAGGGTGGTGAAGACATCCTTTCCATTCTCCGGTTCCGTTTGAAATCCTTCTACCGGGATCGGGCCACCGGATGCATAACGAACGAGCCGTTGTCCCTTCTGACCGGTAAGTAAAGTATCGTATGTCTTCTCGAGGCCTACGTTCTGCTTCTTGAGTTTTCCATTACTGGCGATATGCTCGCGGGAAAGACCGATGGTGCGGTTCGCGAGAAGTCCAAACGGCGACAGGCGCTTGCTGGATTCTTCCACGATCACGCCGCTTTTGTTGCGGCCGAGTTTGACGAGTGGGAACTGGCGGAAGGCCTTGTATTCTTCGAAGGAAAGTTTTTTCTTAAGGGGATAATAGCGGCTCTTCTTCTTATATCCCTCTCTCATGTCCGCCTTGTACTGGGCAGTGGTCTTATCGCCGAAGTACTTCGACATGGAAATGGAGAAAGAATCGATATTGTCGCTGAAGACCTTCCCGTTCTTATCTCGCAGGCCATCCGCCTGGAAGTCGACGTAAATATCAAATTGGGGAAGCGAGGTGCTCAGCATCTGGCCGTCTTCGCTGTAGATGGTGCCACGGTCGGCATCGAGCTCTACGATCTGCTGGTGCATGCTGTCACTCATGTTGCGCCAATGCTCACCCTGGAAGCGTTGGATATAGAATGCCTTGCCCAGGATCAGCAGGCTGAGTACGGCAATGCCGATGAAGCTGAGATACACCCTCCATAATATGTCACGCCTGGTTTCCAATGTCCGCCGCTGATTATTATTGTATGCTGCAGGTACGGCGTCCATCACCGTACCAAAATCTGATTACTTTTTTTCTTCTTCCGTAAGCACCACCGGTGCGTCTGCCAGTTCCTTCAAACCAAGCGGCTCAACGGCCTTGACCAATTCGCTCTGCTTGCTCCTGAACATCACTTCCCCCTTCACCGTCTTATACTCATGTTCCAACTCCTGTACTTCCTTTGCCGTTCTGTTGATCTTGCGAATGGTTTTATCCGCATAATGACCATTATATATGTACACCACTGCCAGGAAGGTCAGGAAAAGGAAAAATGGCACCTGCCTGACTACCGATTGGTAGTTGAGCCATTTCTTCCAACCCGTTACGACCGGTTCCTTGCGGACCGGCCGTTCGGGTGGGGTTTCTATATCATATGTACCGTCCTGTGCTTCCATTGTGCATTTCGATTCAATGCTGTTGTTTATCTTTTCAAACCATCATCACTTTCTCCGCTATTCTCAGCTTGGCGCTCCGCGATCTTGGGTTTGTCTTCTGTTCGTGTTGCCCGGCTACGACCGGCTTTCGTGTTATCACTTTCAATTCATTTACATCTTCCTCATTGATAAACGGGTTCGGCTCCGGTTCATCGAATGATCCGCGGC
>DATHKS010000040.1:0-2817 GCA_035488975.1 Chitinophagaceae bacterium
AAAACCCGTCTGTCCTACGTGTTCATTATGTGGCCGCCAATGCGCATCCGCTACCGGCCGGCTGCAGGCCGTTGCCGCATGCAATACCTTCGCAAGGTCTTCAACCATTCCCCAATTCTCCGGCCCCTTCAGTCCACGCCCTGCACTCACTACGATCTCCGCTTCCGTCAATGGAACTTCTCCGCTTGCCTTGGTGGTGTTCGTCACTTTCACCTTCGGCGCTTCTATCTTCGCGGCAAAGCTGCTCACCTCTGCTACACCGCCAATTTCTTTTACGGGGTAGGCATTCGGATTAAGCGAGATGATCTTCACCGGTGTCTTCACCGCAATATTCGCGAAGGCCTTTCCGGAGAAGACATTCTTCTTCACCGTTATTCCTTCTCCCGTTATTTCGGGGAGAGCAATCGCGCCGGAGACGAGCCCGGCCTTTAATCGCACCGACAAACGCGGCGCTATCGCTTTTCCATTCAGGTTATTCGAGAATATGATCACGGTGGCGCCACTGGCCGTTGCCACCTGTGCAATCACATTTGTGTACGATTGTGCATCGAGCGTATTCAACTGGGCATCGCTGACGTGGTGAATCTTCTTCGCACCGTATTTACCGAGGGCGGCAAGATCGCCGGATACTGCGCCCAATACTACTGCCTCTGCCGTGGTCCCGGAAAGCTCGGCCACCTTTGCGCCGTAACATAGCGCCTCGAGGGAAGATTTCTTTACCTGGCCATCCGTCGTATCCAGGAATATTAATACAGACATAGATTAAGTTTATCGTTTCGTATAGGTTGATTAATTAGATGGCCTTCGCCTCTTCGTGAAGTAGTCTCACCAATTCCGCTACATTGTCCGCCGCCACGAGTTTCACACCGGCCTTCGGGGCAGGCAGATCAAAACTCTTCACGCTTGTAAGCGCCTCCGCTGCTACCGGCTCTATCACTTTCAACGGCTTCGTCCTCGCAGCCATGATGCCACGCATATTCGGGATACGCTGTTCCGCCATTCCCTTCTGTGCACTAACCACCAGGGGCAGTGCCACCTGGTTCACTTCCTCTCCACCCTCAATCTCGCGGGTGATGGTGGCAGTTATGCCATCCAGGTCGAACTTTGCGGCCAGTGAAACATAGGGGAGGTCCAGCATTTCAGCGACCATGCCTCCGATCGAGGAACCGTTGTAATCGATGGTCTCCTTGCCGGTGAGAATAAGATCATAGCCACCATCCTTTGCAACGGCGGCAATCTGCGAGGCGATATAGAAACTATCGTGACTGTCGGCATTAACGCGGATTGCCTCGTCGCCGCCAAGCGCAAGCGCCTTGCGGATGATCGGCTCGGCATCGGCTGTCGCAACCGTTACAAGATGAAGTACGGCGGATGGATCCTTTTCCTTTAATTCGATGGCGCGGACAAGCGCATACCACTCATCGTAGGGGTTGATGATCCATTGAACACCGCTCGTATCGAATTTCGTGTTGTTGGCAGTGAAGGCTATTTTTGCCGTCGTATCCGGCGTTTTCGTGATACAAACCAGGATTTTCATATAAATGTTTTTGAGGGGAGACCGGGTATCGTAATTAGTTGTTTATGCAACTAAAACAAAGATAAGTGATGAATTTTTAAATCCGGGCATTCCGGCAAAATTTTTTATTTAGATGGATCGCATCCCGAAGCTCAAAGAATTGCTCCAGCTCACACCGAAGGATAGCTTTCTCCGTCATGCCCTGGCGCTCGAATATATTAAGCTCGGAGAGGATGCATTGGCCCGGGAGCTTTTCGATGGGATACTGTTAGATGAACCTGGTTATGTGGGCAGCTATTACCATCTCGGTAAGCTACTCGAACGCAACCAGGAGATCGATGCCGCTATAGCAATTTATGAAAAAGGAATGGAAGAAGCGATGAAGGCGGGAGAGAAGCACGCTTATGGAGAACTCCGTGGAGCACATGAAGAATTGACTCTTTGACTACAATTACAATGGCATGATTATATTATGTAATTTTCCATGTTACATTATTTTTCACTGAAAAGTTTCGCCGCATTTTTATACTTACAATGAGCCTGCTCAAAAACTTCGAAGGTTTTATTAAAGACAATAAACTTTTTTCCTCCAGCGATTCGCTGATACTGGCGGTGAGCGGCGGAATCGATTCCGTTGTTCTCTGCGAGTTGTGCAGCCAGGCCGGCTTCTCCTTCAGCATCGCACATTGCAATTTTCAATTGCGTGCAGCCGAAAGCGAAAGAGATGCCGGGTTCGTCCAGTCGCTTGCCGTACGCTATAAGGCGCCATTCCATATTCAGCGATTCGAGACGGCTGCCTATGCTGCGGAAAACAAATTGTCCATCCAGGTTGCCGCCCGGGAACTCCGGTACAACTGGTTTGCTGAGCTGCTTGATCAGGCAAAGGAAAACAACAACCGCAAGTGGATACTCACCGCTCATCATCGCGACGACAGCGTCGAGACCTCGCTGATGAATTTCTTCAAGGGCACCGGCATCACGGGGCTGCGTGGAATGCTACCGAAGAAAGACAGGATCGTCAGGCCGCTGCTGTTTGCAGGCAAGAAAGAGTTGATCGACTTCGCGGCTCAAGAGAATCTTTCCTGGGAAGAAGACAGTTCCAATGCCGGAATAAAATACACCCGCAATTATTTCAGGAATGAAGTGATCCCACTCGTCTCGAAGATCTTTCCCGAAGCCGAAGCAAATCTCGCCGATAACCTCGCCAGATTCCGTGACACGGAAATATTATATCAGCAGGCCGTTGCCTGGCATAAGGAACGGTTGATTGAAGTAAAGGGCTACGAGGTGCATATACCCGT
>DATHKS010000041.1:0-4582 GCA_035488975.1 Chitinophagaceae bacterium
ACCGGTGATGAGGTGATGCCACTCCCAGGCCTGGCAGCCGAGGAATGCGAGCCCTCCGATAATGGTCCAGAACAGCCATTTAATAACGGACTTCTTATCACCGTTATGCCCCGCATGCACTGCAAGTACCATGGTAACGGAACTGATGATCAGGATGAATGTCATGACACTCACGAAGGCAAGCGGCAAATTATTGTGCCCTGCACCGGGAAACGCATTGAAGACCACGTTAGGATCGGGCCAGAAATTCTGGCTGAACCGAATGGACCCGTAGGAGATCAGGAATGCCCCGAATGTAAACGCATCACTCATGAGGAAATACCACATCATCACCTTACCATATTCGAGATTGAAGGGGCTTTTTCCACCACTCCACCATTTTGTCTGCTGCGCTGTAGCTGTAGCTGTTGTCGCCATGTCAGTTGTTTCTATTTAGTAAACGCGATTTATATCAATTGATCCGGTTAACCGATAATAACAAAGAATAAGACCAGGTACACCCATAAGAGATCCACGAAATGCCAGTACGTAGCGGCCACTTCAACGGGTATGGAACTATACAATTTTATTTTTCCGAAGAATGCCCTGATCACCATCACCGTCAATGCCACGATGCCACCAAGCACATGAAGCGCATGGAGCCCGAAGATGATGTAAAGGAACTGCCCTGCCCCCGACGATCCCTGGAAAGTAATATGGTACTTCTCCCACAATACGGAAAACCCGTATGACTGCAGCGCCACGAATACGAGTCCGAGCACCAGTGTCACCGTAAGCAACAGGCGGTAATTACTCATTTCCCGCTGCCGGAAGGCCCGTAAGGCCATCTGGATAGTAAGACTGCTGACAAGGATCACGAGTGTGGACACCCAGAATATCTTTAGCATAGGAACATCATGCCAGCCCACCAGGTTACTCTTTACGATGAACGCACTGGTTAACCCGGCAAACATCATCAGGATGCTCGCGATAGCTACCCACAGCGTGAACTTGTGGGGGTGTAACTTCTTTTGTTGTTGATTCGTCACTATTTCCATCTCACTTTATTGAAACTTAAATTTTACTCATCAGTAATGCCAGTAAGATCACTGGCAGGTAAATATAACTTCCGAACATTACTCTTCTTGCGGCGCTCACATCCATTTTGCGATAGAGGGCCAGGCACCTCGTGATCATAAAGACATTCGCCAGGAGGATCAGTGCGATACTTATCATTCCCCTCATATCATTGTAACTGCACATGTTGATGAAAAAGGGCACCAGCGTCACCGGCAACAACAGCAGCGAATAGATCACCGTCTGCAGCGCTGTGAATTTGGTCGGTCCTTTATCGGCAGGCAACAGTTTAAATCCTACCCTGGTATAGTCCGCATGTGCAACCCAGGCAATTGCCCAGAAGTGCGGAAACTGCCAGAGAAACTGGAAGGCGAAGAGAACCCATCCTCCCAATGCGAGACTATCGTCTCCCGCGGCCCAACCTATCAAACAGGGAAGCGCTCCAGGTATGGCACCTACCAACACCGCGATCGAGTTGACCTTCTTCAACGGCGTGTAGATAAAAGCATACAGGAACAAGCTAAAAGCCGCCAACCCCGCTGCCATCCAGTTGAATGAAATCTTAAGAATAATAACTCCGAGTGCGCCGGTGATGATGGCGAAGGCCCAGCCCTCGTTCACACTCATCCTTCCTGCCGCAATGGGTCTCTTAGCCGTACGCTTCATCTGCGCGTCGGTATCCTTTTCAACAACCTGGTTGATGGCATTAGCACTTCCAGTCACCAACATCCCACCTACAAAGAGCAATAATATCCACTTCCACTTATCCTCGTATTTTCCAAAATCCGGTGTCAGTGTAAAGCTCATGACACTACTGAACACCACCATTATACTCAACGAAAGCTTGACTAATTGTAAATAATCTTTGATCTTGTTCATCGCCTGCTTTCGCTATTTAACCAACATCTTCAATTAACTAAGCTATCATCCAGCTCCTTCCGCTTCAATCAACACTATAGGTTCCTTCAATCTTCACAATTGGCACACCTGCCTGCCGAAGCTTCAGCGTAGGCAGGTTGTTCTAATGCTTGCTTTCATTCGATCCGATCGGCTCGGTTTGCGGAATGAATTCTCTTCCATCCTTTGCATAGTCATATGGCCAGCGGTGAACTTCCGGAATTTCTCCTTCCCAGTTACCGTGACCTGGATTGACCGGCGTGGTCCACTCGAGTGTATTTGCACCCCATGGATTCTGAGTCATTACCTTTCTTCCTTTGAATATGGAATAGAAGAAATTGAACACGAACATCAGTTGCACGGCAAACACGATGACCGATACGATAGTGATCATCTTATCCAGTTCGGCGAATTGGTTGAAGGACGACCAGATCGTCTTATCGAGATAACGACGTGGAACACCTGCCAGTCCCTGGTAGTGCATTGGCCAGAAAATAAGATAAGCTCCTATCATCGTTACCCAGAAATGCAGGTATCCGAGCGTACTATTGAGATACCGGCCGAACATCTTGGGGAACCAATGATAGATGCCCGCCAACATTCCAAACATGGATGCCACTCCCATTACGATGTGGAAATGCGCCACTACAAACATGGTATCGTGTAAATGAATATCGATAGTAGAGTTGCCGAGGAAGATACCGGTAAGGCCTCCGGAAATAAAGAGGCTGACGAAACCTATTGCGAACAACATGCCGGGCGTGAACCGGATATTACCACGCCACAGCGTAGTAAGCCAGTTGAAGACCTTGATGGCCGACGGTACCACGATCAGCAGCGTTAGCAATACGAACACCGAACCCAGGAATGGATTAAGTCCCGTCACGAACATATGGTGCGCCCAAACAAGGAAGGCCAGGATGGTGATCGCAAACAGCGACCCTATCATCGCCATGTAACCGAATATCGGCTTACGCGAATTCACGGATAATATTTCGGATACGATCCCCATTGCCGGCAAGGCGATGATGTACACCTCGGGGTGTCCAAGGAACCAAAATAAGTGCTGGAACAGGATGGCGCTACCACCCTCGTTCGGCAATACCTGTCCATTGACCACTATGTCGCTTAGGTAAAAACTCGTTCCGAGATTGCGATCGAATAATAAAAGGATAACGCCTGAAAGCAATACCGGGAAAGACAAAACTCCGAGGATGGCGGTAAAGAACAGGGCCCAGATCGTCAATGGCAGGCGGGTCATGCTCATGCCCTTGGTCCGCATATTGAGGATCGTGGAGATATAGTTAAGACCTCCGAGCAGGGACGATACAATGAAGAGCGCCATACTCGCCAGCCACAGGTCTGATCCCAGCTTGGAGCCTATACTCGCATCATGAAGAGCGCTCAAAGGCGGATACATCGTCCAGCCGCCGCTCGCGGGTCCGGTCTGTATGAATATGGAAGAAATCATTACAACACTGGCCATGAAGAAGAACCAGTAAGAAAGCATGTTCAGGAACGGAGAAGCCATATCCCTTGCACCGATCTGCAGGGGAATAAGAAAATTAGCGAACGTTCCGCTCAGGCCGGCCGTCAATACGAAGAATACGAGAACGGTACCGTGCATGGTGACCAATGCATAGTAGAACTCGGGTTGTATGGTACCTCCTTTTGCCCAATGCCCGAAGAATGTTTCGAGGATGGGGAAGGATTGTCCGGGGAAGCCGAGCTGCAGACGGAACAAAACGGAAAACAGGCCTCCGATGATGGCCCACACGATCCCGGTGATAAGGAATTGCTTCCCGATCGTCTTGTGATCCATGCTGAACACGTACTTCGAGATAAACGATTGATGATGGTGTCCATGCCCATGATGCTCGTCGTGATGAACCCCATGTGCCACTTCCACGTCTGAATGTGCATGCGTTGCTTCGCTCATAATCTTATTTTTTTTGTCCCGCCGAAAGGCGGGACCATTTTCTGGTCTTCGAATTAATGACTACCTGCCATTGCCACTGCTGGCGTTGCAGGCTTGGTTGAATCGGCTGCGGGCTTCTTCATCGCCGGGTCCTTATCGGGGAACACAGCATAATACTGGGGCTTCTTGGTCGCGAGCCAGGTATCGTATTCCTCCTGTGATTCTACTACGATCTCTCCACGCATGGTATAGTGTCCCTTGCCACACATCTGATCGCAGGATATTTCGTACACAAAGTTAGGATTCTCCGTTTCTTCCCTCATCTGCTTGGTAGTGATGGTAGGCGTGAACCACATGGTAGTTGGCGTACCGGGCACGGCATCCATCTTCATGCGGAAATGAGTCAATCCCACATCATGTATGACATCCTTTGCACCGATCACGAGTCGAACGGGTTTGTTCACTACCAGGTGCATGGCCTCGCCGCTTACATAGATATCGTCGTAGTTAGCCGGATCCTCCCAGAGTTGACCGAGTGGATTGTTCTTCTCCGGGCTTATTTCCTTAAAATATTTCTTACCTAATACCTTGTCCTTACCGGGATAACGGAATTCCCATTTGAACTGGCTGCCGGTCACTTCTACAACCATGGCATTCTTGGGGGCATCGCCGGTGATCTTGAACCAATAGAAGATACCGAAGCCCACCAGT
>DATHKS010000042.1:0-2398 GCA_035488975.1 Chitinophagaceae bacterium
ATGCCCCGTCAGCATCAACCCCCTGGAGATCATCATAGAAATGCGCCGGGCGCTCATCATGGAAGACAGTAATGCCCCGCAGGAATGGAATACGCTATTCGGGAATGTGGAAAATAACTTTGCACCCTGGAAGTTCAGCCCCGATGACCGGGATAAGTGGGCGGAGGAAATGAAGGGATAAAAGTCGGGGGAGAGTCGGCTATTTACTTAGTCCAATCCTCTATTTTGATGTTTTTAATTCTACCGAGGTGGGCTTGATTATTGGTGACCAATATCAATCCGTTTGCCACGGCAGTGGCTCCTATCAATAAATCAAAATCATCAATAGGCTGGCCCGCCTTTCTTAATCTCGCTTTTTCTTTAGCTTAAATATCAAAAGAAGGAAGAATGGGAATTATTATTATTCCGGTTAAATATTCGTATCTACCAGGTACTGCTTCACAGCCCTTCAATTTTCCTCTTGAACGTCCTGCTATTTCTTATGGTAGCAACCAATTCTTCTGCCGATTCATCTCCTACCCAAGGCTGCTTTCATATTCTCTGATTTTTACGAATTTACTACTTATTTTGAAGGATTCATAATTGATGAAAGCCTTGCTGGCCTGCACCCGCCGTGATCCAATCGTTTGTGCCACCTCTATTGCAGGAGGGCCTGAGGCATATAACGGAAAGTTCACCTAGCCCCGCGCAAAAACCGAAAGGGAGACGGTAAGATTATTCGAAAGGGTACTCGATCCCCCGATCCCAAAATCCTTACGGTCGATCTTGAACTGGCCGCTGAAAATAAAGTCATCGCCTACAGGAGTCGCCAAAAAAGCAAACGAGATCTCCTTCGTCGTATTCTTGATCGTCAGTTTACCGGCCACCGTATAGTGGCCGCTCTTATCGGCAGGCAGCACACTGGTAGAGACGAACCGGATACGGGGATGATTCTCCACATCGAAATAGGTCTCTTTTTTCAGGTGATCGTCCCGCATCGTATTGTCCGTACTGATCGTAGTAGCATCGAGACTGACATCAATACTGGCTTTAGCAGCGTCTTTCGGATCGAAGATGATCTTCCCTTCCAACCCGCTGAACGAACCCTTCGTGTTAAAGCCGAGATTTTTGATCTCAAAGCCCACCGACGATCCGGTATTTGCGGGGGTATATTGATGGCCGGCCGGTAGTACATTTTCCTGCGCGGAACCGGAAAGAATACCGGCAACCCCGATCAGGCAGCACCAAAAAAAATACTTCATACTGATTCAGCTGATTTCGGCAAATGTACGATCGGTTCCAATCCGATCAACTGGCATCTACCCGTTTTTGTAGTTTCTTAACGTCGAGAAAACAGATCTCCTGGCGGTTATAAGAAATAATCCCCTCCGTCTCCAGTTCGTTGATCATGGTGGTAACGGTCTGCCGGCTGCTGCCGATCAGGCTGGCGATA
This sequence comes from Chitinophagaceae bacterium, assembly GCA_035488975.1. Classification (GTDB taxonomy): domain Bacteria; phylum Bacteroidota; class Bacteroidia; order Chitinophagales; family Chitinophagaceae; genus DATHKS01. The sequence continues at coordinate 1,433 of DATHKS010000042.1, forward strand.
TCTTCATGCGTAAGATAATTGGGCATACAAAACCCTTCAGCGGTGTTCTCCACCAGATTTTGTTCGACAAGCTGCCAGAGAAAGTGGATCAGCCGGGTCTTCACATCCTTATTGAGAAGGTTGAGAAGACGGTTCTCGATATGCCTAAGCTTGGCCCCTACCTGTTTGCTATATTTGAGGGCGAGGTCCGGCCGGTTCTTCAGGAGCCTTTCAAAATCATCGATGGTAAAAGCACAGATACTCACATCGTGCTTATAGGCCTGCGCGAACTCCCCGTGAAGGTTATTACGTTCCAGGCTGAGCTGGCCGAACAGCTCCCCCTTCTGGATGATCTCCTTGATCTTTTCATTACCTTCCTCGTCGATGAAACCGATCTTGATCGTCCCCTCTTTTACAAAATAGATCTTATTGTGATTATAAGCCTCGAAATAGATATATTCTCCTTTCGGCACATCGATGACATGGTGCTGTACCTTCAGCTCCTTATATTCCTCGTCCGACAAGTGACACCAGAGGTCATAATTCTTTATCAGCAACATGCTGTCTTCGCCCGGCATAGATTGATTCATTTAAGCGAATAAAGTTAGTCGTATTTCAGTTAGATTTACGGAAAATTAATCCCGTATGCAGGTACCTACCATGGCCGATCTGTCGGCAAAAGGAGAAAGCCCGGATTTGTTGTTCTGGGTAGGATGTTCGGGCAGCTTCGATCAGCGGGCGCAGAAGATCACAAAAGCATTTGCCACGATCCTCGACAAGGTGGGTATTAAATATGCCATCCTGGGCAAGGAAGAGGCTTGTACGGGAGATCCGGTCCGCCGGGCGGGCAACGAATTCCTCTTCCAGATGATGGCTTACCAGAATATCCAGGTGCTAAACGGTTATGGTATAAAAAAAATAGTTACAACCTGCCCGCACTGTTTCAATACATTAAAAAACGAATACCCTGCATTAGGTGGCCACTAT
>DATHKS010000043.1:0-4448 GCA_035488975.1 Chitinophagaceae bacterium
CTTACGCAGGATGAGAAAACCGACGCTCAATAATATCAGCCACAACAATGCGATGCCTATCATAAAGTAGAGCAGGTATTGTGCATAGAAATTAAACACGCCGAGGCCCTTTGTAGCTATGACGGCCGCAATGGCGCCGAACACGCCGAGCGGTGCAAAGTTCATCACATATCCCACCATCTTAAGTATGATATGAGAAGCGGCATCGAGCGCCTTTATCACCGGCTTCGCATACTCTCCGATTGCGGTGGTTGCCACACCGAAGAAGATACTGAAGATGACGATCTGCAGAATCTCGTTAGTGGCCATCGACTCGAATATGCTTTTCGGAACAACGTGTTCTACAAATTTGGCGAGCGAGAACTCCTGTGTTTTCCCAATCAATTCCTTTGCACCTGCCGTATCCGCAATGCTGAGATCGATGGCGGCACCGGGCTGGAAGAAATTCACGAGCAGCATGCCTAATAACAGGCTGGCCAGCGAAGCACTCACAAACCATAGCAGGGCCTTGCCGCCAACGCGACCGACGGTCTTGAGATCGCCGAGCTTGGCGATACCCACAACGAGTGTGCAAAAGACCAGCGGCGCAATGATCATCTGGACCAACCGAAGGAAAATGGTCGTGAGTAACTTTATATTGGTCGAGAATTTCTCGATGGATGCGGGTGATGACTGCTCATGAACAATATAGCCCGTTGTTATGCCGAGCGCCATGGCAATCAATATGAAAAATGTGAGGCGGTTTCTTTTCGACATAAGCGGTTTCAGTAAAAGAACGTCGAAAATCGGAAAAATAACCGAGGGGCAAAAACATTTAACTCCAGAATGTCCCATCTGTAAAAGATTTAGGCTCAGGAATGGAATTATTCTTTATTTTACGCGCTTTAAGTTTACTTTCTAAATCACAATCAATACGCTTATGAGTTTATTTGTAAGAAAGCCGCTTAATAAGTTGCTTGCCGAAGCCTCGGATAGCGAGAAAGGGTTGAAGAAAACTCTCGGTCCCTGGTCTTTAATTGCCTTAGGCATCGGAGCCGTCATTGGCGCCGGTCTGTTTTCAATTACAGGTGGCGCAGCAGCCACCAATGCCGGTCCTGCCATTACCATATCATTTATTGTAGCGGGAATCGGTTGCGCCTTTGCCGGTCTTTGTTATGCGGAATTTTCCTCCATGATCCCCATTGCGGGAAGCGCCTATACCTATAGCTATGCTACCATGGGCGAGTTCATTGCATGGATCATCGGCTGGGATCTCGTGCTGGAATACGCGGTAGGAGCTGCAACCGTAAGTATAAGCTGGAGTCGCTATTTCGGGCGGTTCATGGAAGGGTTCGGTATTCATTTGCCGGCGGAGATGATGGGAGGACCATGGGATGGCGGTATCGTCAATCTTCCGGCCGTCCTGATCGTCGTCCTTGTAAGTCTGCTACTCATCCGCGGCACAAGCGGAAGTGCTAAGGTGAATGCAGTCATTGTCGGACTCAAGGTCACCGTTGTACTGATCTTCATTTTCCTCGGCTGGAGATATATCAATAACGATAACTACACTCCATATATACCGGACAATACCGGTAAGTTCGGCGAATTTGGTTTCAGCGGTATCATACGAGCTGCCGCTATCGTATTCTTTGCCTATATCGGGTTCGATGCGGTGAGTACCGCGGCGCAGGAGGCGAAGAATCCCAAACGGGATATGCCGATCGGCATCCTCGGCTCACTAGCCATCTGTACGATCCTATACATACTATTTGCGCACGTGATGACGGGCGTCACCAATTACACTTCTTTCCAGGGTAAGGACGGTATTGCACCGGTTGCCGTTGCCATCGATCATATGGGAAAAGCGGATGCGGCAGGCGTGGTACATGCAGATTATCCCTGGTTGAACAGGGCGATCATCGTGGCCATCCTCGCAGGCTATGCATCCGTCATCCTGGTGATGCTATTGGGTCAATCGAGGGTATTCTTCAGCATGAGTAAGGATGGTTTGATTCCAAAAGTATTCTCTGAAGTGCATCCTAAATTCAGAACACCCGCCAAGAGCAACCTTCTTTTCCTCGTGTTCGTGAGCCTGTTTGCCGCCTTCATCCCTGCAAGAGTGGTGGGTGAAATGACGAGCATAGGAACACTGTTTGCCTTCATACTCGTTTGTATCGGGGTGCTGGTGATGCGGAAGAAGATGCCGGAGGCGCCGCGTGCTTTCCGAACGCCATTGGTCCCGCTGGTTCCCATTCTCGGAGTGGCAACCTGTCTCTTCATGATGGTCTTTCTGCCGCTCGACACGTGGATACGTCTGATAGTATGGATGCTCATTGGCTTTGATGTGTACCTCTGGTATGGCATCCGGAAGAGCCTGTTATCGGCCAACCTTCCCGGCACCCGTGCACAGGGCAACAAGGTGATTGGCGGATCGGGTCTTGTCCTGGCGATGATCCTCGCCATTGTGGCCTTCCTGCATCACAGCAACGATCCTTCCGATACCGGGTTGTTTTATTTCTCCCTTGTATTCGCCGGCGCACATGCACTATTGTTCATTTCTCGGTTAGCCAAGAAGTAGATCATATTCAGATAAAAAAGAAAACCGTCCCGTACAAAACGGGGCGGTTTTTCATTTCCCACGCAATCCGTTAAATTTGCAGCCCCCGCAGCAGTGCGGGGAGTTTTAAAAACAGATCATAAACGAGTAAGGCACACACTATGGGACGGATTTTTGAAGTACGCAAATCGACGATGTTTGCCCGCTGGGACAGGATGGCGAAGCAGTTTACCCGTATCGGGAAGGAGATCATCATTGCGGTAAAGGCCTCCGGACCCGACCCGAACTCCAATGCAGCCCTGCGCCGTTGTTTCCAGAATGCCCGCAGCGTAGGTATGCCTAAGGACCGCGTAGAGGCTGCCATCAAGCGGGCGCAGGGAAAGGAACTGGTCAATTACGACGAAATACTTTACGAAGGATATGCACCGCATGGTGTGGCGCTGTTGGTAGAAACGGCCACGGACAATCATGTGAGGACCGTTGCCAATGTGAAATCGCATTTCAATAAGGGTCATGGCACCATGGGTAACAGCGGCAGTGTCGCCTTCCAGTTCAGGAAAATGGGCGTATTCAAGCTCAAGCCGGAAGGCCTGAGTGCCGACGATCTTGAGCTCGAGCTGATCGACTTCGGTCTCGAGGAGCTAGGCGAGGGCACGGGCGAGAATGGTGAGACCGTCCTCGTGATCCGAGTGGGCTTTACCGATTTTGGAAATATGCAAAAGGCGCTCGAGGATAAGGGCATTACCCCCATCACGGCAGAACTGGAATGGATACCGAATACCACCGTACCGGTGAGCGATGAACAGGCGGAGGATGTGAGCAAGCTGATCGAGAGACTGGAACAGGATGAGGATGTGCAGAAGGTGTTCCACAATATGAGCGCATAGTATGACTGCGCAATGTGCAAATGTGCCAATTAGGTAATATGCCAATTATCCTCATTCGATCATTCACATCTCATCGGAGCAAACTTAATCCAGGAATCGACTCTTCAGGTCGGGTGTTGGTATCCAGCACTCCTCTCTCTTTCCATACCATTTATACCGGTTCCTGGCGATCCAATTGTACACGCCATTACGAATGAAGGGGGGAATGATAATGAACGCATAAAACAATGACCAACCGCCACCCAGCCTCCTTAGGATACGAAGCACTCCACCGGAACGGGTATAGATCTTATTTCCTTCCAATAATATAAATGAATTGAAATCATTGGTGGGCAGATCAAATTTCCGCAACAACTCCTGCCCTCTCTTGCCCTGCAAAGAAGCAAATTGAAACAATTTTCTCTTGTCCCTTTTCAATATGAACTGCACACTGCGGTTGCAAAGATTGCAAACACCGTCGAATAACACGATGGGCTTATCCATGACTTCTAATTTAACAATCTATCTCTGAGCAAACAGTTGATGATTTGTAAACTCGAATTGCTCCGATTAGATGTGAATGATCGAATGAGGATAATTGGCACATTAGCTAATTGACACATTTGCACATTATCAAAACACAAACTCTCCCTTCATATAGAACACACACTCCCCTCCCATCACTACTCTATCACCTCTCTGCTCGCACCAGAGATCGCCGCCGCGTTTGGAGAGTTGTTTGGCGCGCAGGGTATTCTTTCCCAGTTTATAGCTCCAGAAAGGAATGAGTTGAGAATGCGCGGAGCCGGTTACGGGATCCTCATCGATGCCGGCCGAAGGTGCAAAGAACCGCGAGACGAAATCGACATCCCTGCCCGCTGCCGTCACTATCAGTTTCACGCCCGTCTTCTTCAACCCAGTAAAGTCGGGCTGTAATTTTCTCACCGCCTCCTCATCGTGCAATTCAATAAGCAGGTCGCGATTGCGGTAAACACCCGCTATCTCGGGATTGCCTGTCGCCGCCATCACCTCGTGTGGATACTCCT
>DATHKS010000044.1:0-3693 GCA_035488975.1 Chitinophagaceae bacterium
CTATGTGCAGGAGGCGCCGGGCAAGAATAAGGGATATGAATATGCCCGAAGCCAGAATCCTACCAGGTTTGCACTCGAAACGTCATTAGCCATGATCGAGAATGGTAAGTATGGGCTTGCCTTCAGTAGTGGCGTAGCGGCCACCGACGCGGTGATTAAACTGCTCGGACCCGGCGATGAGGTCATTGCCGCCAGTGATATGTATGGAGGCACCTACCGGCTCTTCACCAAGGTATTCGAGAAGTTCGGCATTAAGTTCATCTATACCGATACTACCAATGTCGTCAATGTATCAGGACTGGTAACTAAAAACACTAAACTCATTTGGCTGGAGACGCCTACCAATCCCCTGATGAACATCACAGATATACCGCGGTGATATCTGTGATCGCGAAAGCGGCCGGCGCATGGTTGTGTGTTGACAATACATTTGCATCGCCTGCCTTGCAGAATCCGCTCGACCTTGGCGCAGACATCTTCATGCATTCATCCACAAAATATCTCGGAGGCCACAGCGATGTGATCCAGGGCGCCCTTGTAATGAATGATACCAGCCTGCGCGAACAGCTTTATTTCATCCAGAAGAGTTGCGGGGCAGTACCCGGGCCGATGGATTGCTTCCTGGTGCTTCGTGGAATAAAAACCCTTCATGTGAGAATGAAAGAGCATAACCTGAACGGGGAAAAAATTGCACATTGGCTGCGCACGCATCCAAAGGTGGGAAAGGTGTATTGGCCGGGTTTCCAGGATCATCCGGGTTATGCCGTCGCATCCAGGCAAATGAGCGGCTTTGGCGGCATGATCAGCTTTGAATTGAAAGATCAGAGCCAGCAGGAGGCCATGCGTGTCCTTTCATCCACCCGGCTATTCGCATTGGCCGAAAGTCTTGGCGGTGTGGAATCGCTCATCAATCACCCCGCTTCCATGACACATGCGTCCATACCGCGCGAAGAGCGGATAAAGAATGGTTTATCCGATTCATTGATCCGGCTTAGCGTTGGAATAGAGGATGCAGACGATCTCATTGCAGACCTTGCGGCGGCAATAGGCTAAGGCAAAACGGAAGATTTGGCATTGTATCTGCAAAGTATAGTATGTAATTATTTTCTGATCATCTTAAAATTACCGACTATGCTATACATCATTGCCGTGATCCTGATCATCGGATGGTTGTTGGGATTCTTCGTCTTCTCTGCCGGTGGACTGATCCATATCTTACTCGTTATTGCTATCATCGCCATATTGCTTCGTCTGATCAGGGGTGACAGGGCACTCTGACGTGGGGGATATGTACATTTGCTGATGGACAGAAGCAGCTTGAAAGAATTTTTAGAAAGGAAGGTTGATGAATATAATCAACCTTCTTTTATTAAGGATGATCCGATCGCTGTCCCGCATCTCTTCTCAAAGAAACAGGATATTGAAATAGCGGGCTTCTTCGCCGCCACCTTCGCCTGGGGAAACCGTACTACCATCATCCGGAAGTCCAGGGAACTAATGCAATTGATGGACATGAGTCCACATGAGTTCTGTATCAATGCCGGCGCCAGGGAGCTGAAGAAATTGCTCGACTTCAAACACCGGACCTTCAACGCCACCGATCTTCTCTACTTCATAGAATTTTTCAGGCATCATTATTCCCGCGCTCCCAGCCTCGAGTCGGCTTTTACGATCCATGGCAACGAGGTGGAAGAAATGCTCATTGGGTTTCACACTTATTTTTTTTCGCTGGAGGATGCACCTAACCGCACCATGAAACATGTAGCTACGCCCGCCCGCGGATCCACCTGCAAGCGCCTCAACATGTTCCTCCGCTGGATGGTGAGAAGAGACGACAGCGGCGTAGACTTCGGGATCTGGAAAAATATTTCCCCCGCACAACTCATCTGCCCGATCGATCTGCACGTGGCGAGAGTAGCGCGGCGGCTGAAACTACTCACGCGCAAGCAGACCGATTGGAGGGCCGCTCTCGATCTGACCCGGCAGCTTAAGAAATTCGATAGCGATGATCCGGCAAAGTATGACTTCGCGTTGTTTACCCTTGGAATTGCTGAACGGTTCTAGTTGAACCACGAAGTTGAACCACGAAGATTCTGTGTTAAGATCCAAATGATTTTTAAATAAACTTCTATAATTTTGAACTTCTAAGGCGGCCTTGAGCCAGCCTGTTTAGGGCGATCATTTTAATGATCGCTCTAATTTTTTAAAGTTGATTTTATTTCTTCTGTTTCTGCCTGTTTTTGGTGTAAATAATTCTTGTCGTAGGGCTTCTTACTCTTATAAATAACATAGATCATTTCCAGCAGCTTTCTTTGTACCGCTACGGCGGCTTTCATCTTAATACCATGCTTTGCCACCAGTCTGGCAAAGACGGCCTTAAACCGTTCCTCATGACGGATGGCTGCCAGCGCCGGCAGATGCATTGCTTTTCGTAAATACTTATTACCCCGCTTGGATATCCGGGCCTTGCCTTTTACGGATGTCCCAGACTGTTTTTCCTTTACATCCAGGCCTGCATAGCTGGTCAGCTGACTTTTATTACGGATCAGTTCAAAGCCATTGGTCTCTGCCATTACCGTCACCGCTGTTAAGACGCCTATGCCTGGTATAGAGGTGATGAGTGCGATGGATGCTTTTACTTTTTCGTCCTCTTTGACAATGGCTGCGATCTCTGCTTTGATCTGCTGTTCCTGTTTGTTCAAAAAAACGATCTGCTTCTTAGCCCTGGTTACACTGCCGTCATTGGGCTCCGCCTCGGCCTGTTCGGCATGAAGTTGGTTTTTGACCATGGTTCTGATCTGTACCAGCTGTTCCCGTTCCCGGGTCAGTTGCCGCAAGGTCTTAAATACCTTTTTAGGGCGTTCCCATTGATCCAGCTTTCTTTCCAGTCCGAACCGGGCGATCGCTTCAGAAGCCGTCTTATCGGTGACCGTTTTTACTTCCAGGGTCCGGCTGTAATTACTGATCTTGTTGGGTAGGATGATACTGACTTCATGCCCCTTGTCATCTAAAAAGTAGGCCAGCGACTCGTGGTACACCCCCGTGGCTTCCATTACAAACCGGGTCAGGGGACCTTCCCCGGATTGCTTCTTTACCCATAATACCAGGCCGATAAACCCTTTTTCCGTGTTGGAAAATACTTTGTAGCTGTACAGTTCAGGCGTCCAGTCATCGTGCATGCGGCCCAGGGTAACCACTAATTCCTTTTGAGCAACATCAATGCCCGCAACTTGTTTTACGATCTTTTTCATACCAATGATTTCTTAATGAAAAAGTGAAAAATCTCCCTTCGTTTTGTCTCCTGGTTGGATATTCTGGATATACAGATTACTGTATTCCTTACATTCTGTTCAAACTCGAAGAGATTAAAAAGAAGGAGGCAGTGTCTTCGTGTGAACATGCTTTAAAGCTGTTTAGTCACCAATCCGCTCTCCTCCCTTTTCACTTTTTTAGTCAAATCTATTAGTATCTTAACTTTATCTCAAAGAACTATTTTAACCCCGTTGTAAACATAGGAGACACGAAGAACAATTTGGCAATTTGATAATGTGCCAATTGGGCGTGTTAGTCGAAGTCGCATTACTTATAGGACTTGTGACCCTTGTGTTGTATTCTCCTTGTGTCCATTGCGGTTTGCTTTATTTACTTTGTAAACATAGGAGACACGAAGACACTAAGGGCACAAAGAAATAC
>DATHKS010000045.1:0-2600 GCA_035488975.1 Chitinophagaceae bacterium
GGTTTAACGCAGGCTAAAAAAACGGCTCCGTTAGCCTGTGCCCCGCTATGTGGCTGCACATTGGCCCAGGTTGCATTGAACACCTGCTTGAGCCGTTCAATGGCAAGCGTCTCGATCTGGTCTACGATCTCGCAACCACCATAGTAGCGTTTGCCTGGGTATCCTTCTGCATATTTATTAGTAGGTACTGTTCCCATGGCCTGCATGACCTGGAATGAAGTGAAGTTTTCCGAAGCGATGAGTTCAATGCCATGACGCTGGCGATACAATTCCTGGTCGATGAGCTCGAAGATCCGCGTGTCTCTTTGCATATATTATTTTCGTTGGTCAGTTCCGGAGGCAGGGATTATTCCCATCCTGGTACCGGTCCGAGGTTCCTGTATTAGGTTTAAAAAACCTGGATGAGTCTCCAGGTTTCTCCCGGCAAAATTAAGCGTGTATCTCCTTGCTTGCGGGGACTGCGGATAACTTTTTGTTTGTGTTAAAAAGTATTACTTTCGTTAGCTTTTAAAAATCAATAAAAGTCACCTTAGGGTAAATGAAGGCAATCATACCAGTAGCAGGTGCAGGCACAAAGCTGCGCCCTCACAGTTATACACAACCCAAGGCGCTCATTCCCCTGGCCGGTAAGACAGTTTTGAGTATCATCATCGACCAGATGCGGGAAGCGGGCATCCACGAATTTGTTTTCATCGTCGGTTATCTCGGTGACAAGATCCGGGATTACGTACAGGCCAAATACCCGGATATTCACGCGCACTATGTGCAACAGGTTGACAGGCAGGGAGTGGGCCATGCCATCCAGATCACCCGGGAAGTAGTGAATAATGACGAGGTGATCGTGGTCCTGGGGGATACGATCTGCGAATACGATGTAATGGCGGTGGTCAATAGCCCGTTTTCGATGCTGGGCGTCCGCAAAGTGGATGATCCCCGCGACTTCGGCGTTGCCGAGATGAACGATGAGGGATTCATCGAGCATGTGGTGGAAAAGCCCCAGATACCAAAGTCCAATATGGCCCTCGTCGGCATTTATAAGATCAAGGAAAGCGACCAGTTATTCCAGTGCCTCGAGACGAATTACAGCAAAGGCCTACGGACGCATGGAGAATACAGTCTCACCGATGCCCTGGATTGCATGCTCAAAATGGGTGTTAAATTGAAATCGTTCAAGGTTGATAGCTGGTTCGATTGTGGGCGGAAAGAGACACTGCTCGAATCGAATGCAACACTGCTAAAGAAATTCGTGCGGAAAGAAGAATCCAACTATCACTTCGAGAATACCGTCATTATTCCCCCCGTTAGCATCGGGGAAGGCTGTGACATAAAGAACTCCATTATCGGTCCGAATGTGACGATAGGCGAAAACACGAAGATGAACTACTCCATTGTCAGGAACTCCATCATCGGATCGTTCTCCAATCTCTTCGACATCGTCCTCGAGGCTTCCATCATCGGCAGTGATACGGGTTTGAAGGGCGAGACGAGACGGCTGAGCATTGGAGACAATACCAACATTGACTTGGGATGATCAATCATCAACGTGAGTCGTGAGTCGTGAATAGCGGCTGTCCTATAATTTGCTCAAAGAATAGGAATAGAAAACCGGCTGGTATATCACGCTCATTGGCACATTTACGAATTTGCACATTGTCACATCGTCGAATTATCAAATTGCCAAATTGTTTAACCGCATCACCAAACTTTTCGGTACTGAATACCCAATCATCCAGGCTGGCATGATCTGGGCCAGCGGCTGGCGACTAGCCAGTGCGGTCAGTAATGCCGGAGGTTTGGGGATGATAGGCAGCGGAAGCATGTATCCGGATGTCTTACGGGAACATATCCGGAAGTGCCGGGCCGCCACGGACAAGCCTTTCGGTGTGAACGTACCCCTGCTTTATCCCGATATCGCGAAACATATAGAGGTCATTATCGAAGAGGGAGTCCGGATCGTGTTCACCTCGGCCGGCAACCCTGCTGCCTGGACAACCAGGCTCAAGGAGAGTGGATGCACGGTGGTACACGTGGTGAGCAGCAGCAAGTTCGCGATGAAGGCGGAAGCAGCAGGCTGCGATGTGGTGGTTGCGGAAGGCTTCGAGGCGGGCGGACACAATGGCCGGGAGGAAACGACAACCATGGTGCTGGTACCGGCGGTAGTCCGCTCAGTCAGCATTCCTGTGATAGCCGCCGGGGGGATAGCAACAGGCAGACAACTCCTCGCCGCCATGATCCTGGGCGCGGAGGGAGGGCAGCTGGGCAGCCGGTTCGTAGCCAGCGAAGAAGCGTCATCGCATCCCGGTTTTAAGGAGCGGGTGATCGCCGCAGGGGAAGGGGAAACGGTCCTCACCCTGAAGCAGCTGACCCCGGTTCGGGTGATACGCAATGAATTTTACGACCAGGTGAGGTCCGCAGAGGAAAAAGGCATGGGGGTCGAACAGTTGAAGGAATTGCTGGGAAAGGGCCGGGCGAAGAAGGGAATGTTCGAGGGTAAACTGGACGAAGGAGAACTGGAAATAGGGCAGGTAAGTTCCCTGCTGGATAGTATTTTACCGGCCGCGACTATCGTAAAAAATGTCTGGAAGGAGTTTGAGGAAGGA
>DATHKS010000046.1:0-7365 GCA_035488975.1 Chitinophagaceae bacterium
TAGTGGTGCAAGGTCCCCGCCCATCATATCAAGTCCGATATTCATAAGAGCGTAAAATACTAATTCTTAAAATACAAAATTCCAAATTCACAGGGTCATGTCCCATGAATTTGGAATAATACGTTATTGCTGCCGGAAGTCGTGGAAGGAGCTGCGGACTACTTCACAGGAGATTTCTCAGCCACTACTTTACCTTTATAGTAAAGTTTACCCTCACTCACGTGCGCGCGGTGGCGAACATGGATCTCACCGGTAGTGCTATCGGTAGTCAGGGTTGTTGGGGTCGCTTTATAGTGCGTTCTGCGTTTAGCACTTCTTTGCTGGCTGTGTCTGCGTTTGGGATTTGGCATGTCTCGACTATTAAAATCTTTAAAAAATCATTTATCGGAAGTGTGGAAAGCTAAGCTTCTTCACACTAACTATCTAAATCTTTGAACTTTTCTAATCCTTTCCAGATCGGGTTTTCTTTTTTTTCGGCTTCTTTCAATTCCATTTTTTTCAGGATATCGATGGCGGCAGGGTTACAAAACGGACCATCCGCTTTATCAAATCCACACACCTTCTGCATCGGGATGCTCAGGTTGATGAACTCATATATCCAGTTGGCGACATCTATATGGCCCTCTCCGCGGCTGATATAGTAGACATCCGGGTCTTCCTCTTGGTCGTTCATCACCTCCGGTTCCTCCACTATTTTCACGGTGAGGGTGAATTCGTCCCAGAGATCGAATGGCAGGTCATTGTTGCAACGGTCGCAGGTAACCTCGAGTGTTCCGCCTACTTCGAACTTCAAAAGCATGAAACTGCTCTTTTTATCGAGCGACAGCTTTACATTCGCCTTGCAATTCCTGAAATCCTGTTGTTGAAATGCCTCAAAGAACTTATCCGTGATTTCGTAGTTGTATTCATGGAGACCTGGCTTCAATCCCACAAAAGCTATCTCAAATTGCCGCCGGTAGCCCATGTTCAACTTTTTATCTGTAAAATTCGGGAGGCAAAGGTAGGGATAATTTGCCGAACATTTAAGTTTGTTTTTGGATTATTTTCCATCACTATCCTTAATTTAAGCCCTTGATACAGAACCCTTTTAAAAACTGTTAGCTTGCAAAAATTCCTTTCCCGGTTGTTCGACCGGCTCATGAAAAGCTGGAGCTGGATTATACTGATTGTGCTGACCATCCTGATCAAGTGGGCCTCCCTGTATCACGACTGGGTGGAAAACAACTATACCTATGGTCTATATCCCGCGATCTCGAAGGTCCAGCGCTTCCTTTTCGGCTGGTTACCTTTCAGTATCGGCGATCTTTTCTATGCCTTCCTGGTGGTGGTCATCCTCTTCCGTGCCGGCCGTTTCCTGAAATTACTCTTCCGTTGGAAATTGACCCGGCATTATTTCGGGGAGGCGCTAAAACAGGCCATTTTCTTCGTGTTGTTCGTGTACGTGTTCTTCAACCTCCTGTGGGGACTCAATTATAACCGGCTGGGGATCTCGAGCCAGTTGGGGATCGAGGTGAAGCCCTATTCGCTCGGCGAACTCGATACGCTTACACAGACCCTCGAGGAAAGGCTAAACTTCTATGCCTCGCAGGTGACTCCCGCCCAGCGCGATTCATTCGATAAGAAGAAAAACCTGTTCAGTGAAGGAGCGCTGGTGTACACGGGAGCGGAGCAGACCTATCCTTATCTCCGCTATACCCCGCATTCCGTGAAGCCATCGCTCTTTAGCTATCTCGGAAATTACATGGGCTTCCAGGGTTATTACAATCCCTTCTCCGGCGAGGCGCAGGTCAACACAACGGTGCCGCGCTATCTCGAGCCCTTCGTTACGGCGCATGAGATCGCGCATCAGTTGGGATATGGGAAGGAGAACGAGGCAAATTTCGTTGCCTTCCTTGCCTGCCGTACCTATCCTTCTCCTGTGTTCCGTTATTCAATGTATTTCGATATGTATCATTATGCCGTTGGCGAAGTAGCCCGGCGGGATACGGCGAGGGCGAGGGAATTCATGCGGACATTGCATCCCCAGGTAGTAGCGGATATTAAGGAATACAGGAAGTTCTTCGACAAATACAGTAACCCCATTGAGCCCGTCATCACATGGTTCTATGGTCATTACCTGAAGGCGAATAATCAACCGGCAGGTAAGCAGACGTATAATGAAGTGGTGGCGTGGTTGATTGCGTATTATAGGAAATTTGGCGTTGAGGCGTTGTGAGGTGAAGAACGTGAAACGTGAATCGTCAATCGTGAATACAACACTCTATGATGAGAATATTCGAATCGATTAAGGTCCTGTCCTGGTCGATTCGAATATTCTTAAAGCGGAGTGTATTCACGATTGACGACTCACGATTCACGACTACTGGTCGGCACCTAACAATTCAAAAGGAGTTCTTCCACATCATACTCTCAATCGGCCTATCCGGTTGCCCGCTGTATTTTGCATTCTTCTTTTGATTGTACTTCACCATGATCTCTCCATCGACGGGGAAATAGATCAGCTGGCCGATCGGCATTCCCTTGTACACCTTCACCGGTTGTTTGACGGAGATCTCGAGAGTCCAGTGGCCACAGAAGCCAACATCTCCCTTACCCGCGGTGGCATGTATGTCGATGCCGAGCCTTCCCGTAGATGATTTACCCTCGAGAAAGGGCACGTGTGCATGCGTCTCCGTATATTCCAGCGTTACGCCGAGGTAGAAGATATGTGGATAGAGAACGAAGCCCTCTTCGGGAATCTCGAAGTATTCGATCTCGTTGTGCTTCTTCGCATCGAGGATATGTTCACGGTAGGTAGCGAGCCACTTGCCCAGGTGAACATCATATGAATTACTGCCGAGGCATTCCCGGTCGTAGGGTACCAACTTAATGGTCTCCTTTTCTATTTCTTCCAGTATGCGTGAATCCGAGAGGATCATGATCTGTCGTTTTTTTTAGTGTCGCCCGTTCTTTGATATTGTTCTTCGCGCAATGCACCGGAGCCATCCGTTTCGGCGTGCTTATCTTTGCAGCGGGACAAGCAAAATAATGATGAAACAGTAACTAATGCCGATTTTTTTTCAACAGCCTGTCAGCGAAACCAGCCGGCTCGGAATATGGAAGATAGAGGAGACGGAAGAATTCTTCAAGGGGAATGTGCCGCAGCACCGCAACGTGACGCATCCTCATAAGAGGCTTCAACACCTGGCGGGACGATTCCTGCTTCAATTCCTTCAACCGGATTTCCCCTATGAGCTCATCCGCATAGCCGATACGAGGAAGCCCTTCCTTGCCGGCGAGCGGTATCATTTCTCCATATCGCATTGCGGCGACTATGCCGCGGCCATCATCAGTCCCAATAGCCGGGTGGGAGTGGACATAGAAATACCTGTGCCGAAATTGCTAACCATCGCGAATAAATTCCTCTCCGTTGAGGAGCAAACTATCTTCAATGTCCGGGGCGACTTCAGGCAAGGGCAGGAAGACCCGCTGGACGCCTTGCCCGGTTCGCTCAATCGTCTTACCGTGCTCTGGAGTGCAAAGGAGGCCGTGTTCAAATGGTATGGTGAGGGTGGCGTTGATTTCCGCCAGGATATTCTATTGGAAAATATCGATGAGGCAAATGAAATGATTGACTGTACATTCAGGAAGACGCAATCGAAGCTGAAGATACATTACAGGGTGCTGGAGCATTTGGTGCTGGCATGGACTGAAGGCTAATTTGATAATTTGGCAATTTGGTAATGTGCCAATTAGTAAATGTGAAAATGTGCCAATGATCCTTATTACATTAGTTATTACTTACCGGAACACGCCTCATTATCGAATTATCAAATTGCCAAATTATCAAATTGAAATGTGCCAATAATCCTTATTCGTAATGTCATTTCAAGGCGAAGCACGCCTAATTTGCACATTGGCTAATTGGCACATTTACTAATTACTCGCTTCCTTCTTCCAGCAAATTCAAATCCACCGAGTCCATTCCACCAATCCCCTCAATGGACCCGCGGACATGAGCCGCATTCAAGAGCACTTTCTCCAATTGTTTCTCCCTTGCCTTCCAAAGTTTCTCCATGGCATCGCGCTCGCGCTGAATCGAGATCTTCATACTGAGAAATCCTTCACGGATGGCCTTCCACTGCTCCGCGAATTCGGGACTGGTGAGATAATTATATAGCATCTGCATCTTGTCGCCACTGTTCTCCTGGTTTTTCGATGCGGTATAGATCTTGATCAATCCATCTCTCAGCAGGTGCACCACGGCCCGTATCTCCGAGAAGTTACAGATCCATACGCCATCCTTTTCTCCGAAGCGATCCATTCCCTTCGGCATCGTCTTCGTTACGAGGATGGCGATATCGGCGCCCTGGCTGCGCATATCTGCCTTGAGCTTCTCTATCCAGTCGCCCCCGAAATTCTCCGTTCGCTTGCTTTCGAAGATCATCTTGCCGCAGGACTGCCCGAAATTGTTGCGCACGGTCTGGATGCAATCCGCGCCGCGCACACCTTTGCCTACTTCTGTGATCTCATCGAAGGGGAATGCGGCCCTGAGAAGATCTTCGAGCAGAAGTTCCTGTGCCTCGCCCTGTGATTGCGTAGATCCCTGCTCGGCTCTTCTGCGCATTTCGTCGGCCAGTTTCTTCTGCGCCTCGAGCTTTTCCTCCATTTCCTTCATCTTCAACTGGAATTCCGTCTCCCGTGCGGCATTGCGTTGCTGTTCCATCTTCTGGATCTCTTCGGATAATTTCTCGCGCTCCGTATTGAGTTTCTTCTGCACGGACAACTCCAACTCCGCCTCGCGGTTGATGAGCTCCTGCTCCTTTCGCAGGAAATCGAGTTGCTGTTGCCTGGCTTCCTTCAGTTTGTCCTCGCTGTCCTTTTTATTCTCCTGGAGCATGGTGAGCTGGTTCTCGAAATCGGCGGTGATGGACTTGCGCAGGTTTTGTTCCAGTTGCTGCTGGATCCGTTCCTTTTCCTTTTGAAGTTGTATGCCCCATTCATTTTCCTTCCGGTGAAGTTGTTGCTGCCAGTCTGATTCCTTGCGGGTCATCTCCTCTTCCTTTTGTTTCTTGTAGGCGGCCATCTTGTCGCGCAGTTCTCGCTTGTACTCCTCGGCTACGGCTTCTTCCATGGGGAAGTCATTTCCACAATGAGGACATTTTATATCGGGCATGAGTTGTTTTTTTTGAAAGAGCAATTTAATGAATAAGGTAAGTCAAAATTAAAAATTCAAAAGTCAAAAACTAAACTACAAGCTGTCCTATCCGTGTTCACTCAGTTGCTCTTACCGACTTTCCGCCTTCCCGGCAAAAATCTATTAAGTGATCGTATCAAATATAGCCGGTAAGGCGGTAAGACGGTAAGATGAGAATACCCTTGTGCTCTTTGTGTGCTTTCCTTTGTGCTCTCCGTGGTAAGAAATAAAAAAGCCGATCGTTAAAGACCGGCTGTAGAAGTGCCCCGGGCCGGAGTTGAACCGGCACGGCCATTGCTGGCCACAGGATTTTAAGTCCTGCGTGTCTACCAATTTCACCACCGGGGCGGGTGGTTTGAGATATTCCTCAACTTCCTGTTGACTAAACTAAAAATCCCGCGAGGGCGGGACTAAAGAGCGGAAGACCGGGCTCGAACCGGCCACCTCGACCTTGGCAAGGTCGCGCTCTACCAAATGAGCTACTTCCGCTGGTAATCTGCCCATAATCACGGGCATATGTCTAAAGAACTAAAGGGGTGCAAAAATAGGTATTACACCTTTTTGAAAAAAATTTAAATGGGATTATTTGTACTTCGGCGTGTACAATGTGCTCTCCTGGATCTTTACTTCAGGTTTCTCGAAGCGCTTGGTGTATAATTTATAGCAACCTCCGAGCACCATGGCCACAGTGCAGAAGACACTCAGGTAGAAAATGAATGCGGAGGAAGAAACCCAGCTGTAGGTAATATCCTTATCCTGAACCTTCTTCAGCTCTTCATGGTATTCCGGTTGCATAGCGCTCATAATGGGTATTTAGTGTTGCAAAAATAGGGTTTCGGAGAAATAAATCAATGGCTTTTACTGACAATTGAAGAAAAGCTGTTTTTCTTTTTTGCAAAGTGCTGCCAGACCACATTTCCCTGGAATACACCGGATAAGCGTCCATTCTTTTTTTCAGGAAAGGGCGACTTTCGCCGGTGAACGAATAACCAACCCAGGAAGGCGATATGCGCCCTGACGATCGCCCCGAAATATCCCGCATCTCCCGACAACAGCCCCTTCCAGGCCGTGATCCAATCCAGCGATATCCGGAAGGGAATGAGCCAGAGCCGCCTACCGGCGGGAAGATTTTTCGCGAGCATGATAAGGTTGTTCCTGAAGTTCAGGAATGTCTTCCTCGAATTTCCGCGTGGCAATGTGCCCCCACCCACATGGTAGACCACCGACGAGGGGCAGGCGAAGACCTTATGGCCCGCCAGCTGCAGGCGCCAGCAGAGATCGATCTCCTCCTGGTGTGCGAAGAAGAAGCTGTCGAATCCTTTCATCTCATGAAAGGCCGCCGCGCGAATGAACATGGCGGCACCACTGGCCCAGAAGATCGGCTCTGTAGTATCATATTGCCCCTTATCCTCCTCTACCACCTCGAAGATCCGCCCGCGCGTGAAGGGATACCCGTATGAATCTATCCAGCCACCAGATGCGCCGGCATACTCGAAGAGGTTCTTCTGGTGAAAGGCGAGCAGCTTGGGTTGGCAGGCCGCGATGGACGTGTCGCCCTCGAGAAGCCCGACCATGGGTTCGATCCAGCCCGGTTGTACCTCCACATCTGAATTCAATAAAATATAATAATCCGAGTGCACCTGTTTCAATGCCTCATTGTATCCACCCGCGAAGCCATAATTGCGATCGAGACGGATGATGGTAATGCCGGGAAAATTCTGCTGGAGAAATGAGATGGAATCATCCGTGGAGCCATTGTCGGCGACGATGATCTCATAATTCCCGTAAGTCGATCGCTGAACGGAGGGAAGGAACTGTTCCAGGAATTTGCGGCCGTTCCAGTTCAATATAACGATGGCGACATGGGGAATAGGCATCAGGGGAGTCGATAAATTTCGTCAAAATTAAGGTAAGGCGGTTTATCCTTATTAAATTGGCGGATGTTTCAGCAACTCTCCAACTGGCGGACAGGATTGGCCACCATTGCCATCTGTATTGTCACCGGTACCATCTTCTACTCTCAATACCTCGCCCGCAAGATCGCGAAGGACGAAAGAAAGAAAGTAGAGCAATGGGTGGAGGCGAGCAAGGCGCTGCTGAATCCCGACAACACGGATGTGGATCTTCCCTTCAAGATCATCTCCGACAACAACGATATCCCGATCATCGTGACCAATGAGAAGGATAGC
>DATHKS010000047.1:0-4348 GCA_035488975.1 Chitinophagaceae bacterium
GCATTCAATTCATTGGAAACCGTTATGTGATCGATCATGCCGGTGCTGCTCGGGAAGCTCGCCCTTCCAGCCTGGTCGAGCGGAAGCGTGAGGATATTATAATCCGCGTTGTCATTGACAAATGGCAGATAGGGCGAAACATTTCCGACATAGATGGAAGTCACCATCCGGTCGTTGTAGTCGCCAACGATGATCACCTTATCGGTCGGGTAAAGCGCATCGATTGAGTCCTTAAGCACTTTAGCGTCGTATTGCCTGCGGATATATCCATCTGCAGTACCTCCCGATTTTGCATGAAGGACGATCACCCTTATTTTCTCGTTCGCGCCGCTGATGTTGGTAGTGAATGTCGCCATGAATGGCAGGCGGCCGGAAGCCCAGAAACTGGAAGGAGTTCCGTTGGGATAATCTGCCAGGCGATGTCCCGGAAGATTAAGCCTTGCACTGTCGTAAAGACTCTCGAACATCACCCTCGGCGGCTCGGTTGCCGAAAGTGTCATCGTTGAGGTGTTATAGATGAACCCTGTCTTCTGTGGTGGGAAGTCAGGATCCGGCGGATCGAACGAATACGACCAGCGTGGCGAAACAACCGAGGCATATCCCGGAAGGTTATCAACGAGGCGTACAAGTGCGGCATCGCTCGACATTTCCTCGATACCAATAACATCCATATTGAGATGCTGCATCACTGTAGAGATATTCGCAACCTGCAGATCTACCTCGGCCGGTGTTGCATTATTACTCGAATTGGATCCGAAGAAACTGATATTATAACAGGCTACATCCAGTGTCTCGGATTTCGGATAGGAAGACCCCGTCACAGAAACGGCGTCCTTGTTCAGGCCCGGTGCAGTTGCTGTAATATTTCCTTCTACTTTCAACGCCTTTGCCACAGGAGAGAACCTGATAAAGACGGGTACTCCACCCGCTGCGGTTGCCTGGGGAATAGTGATGCCCGAAGTGATGAAGGTCAAATTATCGGTCGAAAGCTGGTATCCTGCAGGTGGTGTAAGAGTGATATCCACGCTACCCTGTGCAGAGAAGGTAAATGACTGCGAGGCGGAATTGTTGCCAACCGATGTCTCCGGGAAACTGAATTGGTTTGGTATTGCCGTGATCAGGCTGGATTGATCCGTAATAGCGATATCATCAACAGACCAGCGTGCGGCGCCCAATGCCGACGAAGAAGTATACCTGAAGGCAATGTAAAGTTTCGGCGCTGTCTTGTATGCCGACAGATCTATGTTGTCAGACAATGTCCAGGCGGTGATAGGGCCACCGGGAGGAACAGGGAAGCTTCCGTTCAGAGGAGTCCAGTCCGCAGGATTGGGCGTACTCGTGCCATCATATGTAGTGGACACCAGCAATTGAAGTCCCGGGCCGGAATATTCTCCACGGCTATAGAAACTGAGAACGGGAATATTGACAATGCCATTAAGATTGATCGATGGAGATATAAGCCATGCATCGTTGGTCTGTGCAGAGCCGGCGGAGAAACCATTTACATCCACACCCGTGCTGCTGTTCCTTCCATACTGACTGCATGCCCATTTTTGTGTGCCCGTAATATTCGTAGAGAGGAAGCCGGAACCCGGACCGCCTGAAACGCTGCAGCTATTGAAGTTGAAAGCGAGTGCAGCCGGATCGATCGATTCTCCGAGCAATTGAACGGTCTTGCTGATGGCGCCAGTGCTTGCGTGCAGTATGGTTCCGGTGAAAATGCCAACCGACACGGGAGAGAATTTAACATAGATCGTCTTGTTCGTAGCGTCTGCCGGTAACACCGATATGCTATTGCTGAAGGTGTTGTTATCTGCAGATAAGGTAAACGGTCCTGTGGCGGTCAACTCGATCGGTTGATCGAGGTTTGTCTGCCCAAGAATGCTGTAGGTTGCTACAGAGCTTGAATTGATAGCCGTTCCCGCAAATTCCAATGACGTAGTGCTAATACTCATCGTCTTCCCTGCAGGATCTTCCCATACTATCTTGAAATCGTCGATGCCTGTACTTGCACGACTGCCCGAGCCGGCAGAGTTATTCAGCGCAACGATCCTGATGGTAACGATGCCGGAGATATTGTCGAGTGCGTTTCCAAATTCTACGTGAATCGCATTGTTGAAAAATGCGCCACCACCTGTGATCAATGAGCCCGTCGAAGCAGGAACAATGAAAGACGAGGGATTGATGCCGAAGCCGTAGTCGACGCGCCATGAAGTGGTCCTGAGACTGGCGGCATCCAATGATTGCAGGTTGAAGTCGAGCGAGAAATTGATCTTTCCCGTTGTATTTGCCACCTGGAAAACGAAGGCGGCTCCGGGGTCACCGAATGTTCCGGTCTGGCGGAGGCCTATCGCGCGATCAGTTGCTGTCGCCTGCGCTACGCCTTCGTCGTTATTACCCGAAGCAAAATTCTTAAACCCTGCGCCGGATGCTTTCCAGCTGCCTGGCGCGGGATTGAAGGTCTCTCCATTTCCGATAGATGTAAGGGAGGCGGAGGTCCGCACGGAAATTCCCAATGGCAGTCCGCTTCCAATTCCATCAAAATTCTGGGAATAGGGTTGCGTTGTAAGACTGATGAGACTAAGACCGCTTCCACTCAGTGAAAGGATCTTCGATACGCCACCGTTTGTAGCATTAGTAACCGATCCACTCGCGGAGCCGCTGCTGACAGGAGTGAATCTCACATAAATTGTTTTGCCGGTAGCAATATCCGGATCGGAAGCGGGTATGGAAAATGAATTGGTGAATGTGATATTGTCGGCTGACACACTATATGGACCGCTTGCCGTTACGGAAATGTTATCGGTAAGATTGCTGGCGGTCAATACGTACGATTGTGACGCAGCGTTTGCCCCAATCTGCGTAGCGGGAAAGGACAGCGTGCTCTGATCGATTAGAAGGGTTGGCGCAGATGGATCGATTGCATCGCCACTGACATATACGCCTCTCATATCGGCGGCACCGAGTGTAAAATGCGCGATCGAATCACCGGTGAATGTGCCGGCGCTTGTTGGCGCGAAGCGCACATAAACGGTCTGTGGCGTGGCCATCTCTGCAACGGAAAAACTCAGGTCTGAGGAATAGGGACCACCCACTGCCGTGGATATCTGGAATGCCGGAGGGGCACCTATGATAATGGGATCAGTGAGGTTGGCTGCAGTCAGCAAATATGATTGCGGGACTGAAACGGTATTTATCTGGGTAACCGGGAAAGTAAGATTGGAGGGATCTACGGCGAGCGTTGGAACGGCTACGCCCGTGGAAGTGGCCGAACCGGCCACGACAACATTATCGATACTGAAAGTCCCCCCGGTTCCTTCGGAATTCCATCCATAGAAGCGGAAGGTGACCGGCGAAGCCAGGTTAGTGAAACCGGAAAGATCCAGCGTAGAACCGTTCTCGGCTCCGGGAGAACCAAGGTCGGCAACCTGGAAAATATTCGTGGGAACTACCTGCAGATTGGCATTGGCCGGATTGATGGTAGCGTCTACATTGTCCGCATA
Organism: Chitinophagaceae bacterium; assembly: GCA_035488975.1. Lineage (GTDB taxonomy): Bacteria > Bacteroidota > Bacteroidia > Chitinophagales > Chitinophagaceae > DATHKS01. Next base: position 3,504 of record DATHKS010000047.1, read on the forward strand.
GATATCGAGACTGGAACGTACTGCGTATTGCCTGACGCCGGTAGCAGACCGTTGCATGGTAAAACTGATACTTGACAGCGACAATGTGTAACCTGCCACTGGCGAAATAGTAACCTCATAGTATTGTCCGGTGTTGATGCTCCCGGTAAATGTATTGCTCCCGCTTATGGCGCCGCCGGGCCAGTTGGTAAAACTGAACCTGCCGCCGGCATTTGGATTAACTGGTGTGCCTACGGCATGAAAGGCGCCGAAAGTGACACCCGTTGCCGTGGGAACCGGGGTGGGATCAGTGAGACCCGTTGACGCGGTTACCGAACCAAATGCATAAGTGGATGTAAAATTTTGTGCGCGGACGCCAAGGGTGATAGCCGTCAATAAAAATAAGGCGCTGATCCTGCGTAGATTTTTTCTCATAGATTGTTTTAATAAGAATGATTGGTAACGGATACTGAATGGGCTGTGAGATGGATCTTACAGGGGAGATGTGGATTTTCGAGCGATAAATCTAACTGGTTTTTTTATTTCTTCTACATTAAGAAACGATTAAATGACAAAAATTACCCGGATAATTGGTCTCCTGGTTCGTGTACTTTTAGTGGTAGCGGGTTTATCATCACGAGTGATTTCGAATGGAAATACAGGGACGACAGCGCTACACGGGTCGGCCCTTCGTGGACGGATAAGATAAGCTGAGGGTCTTAAGTAATTGGTTGTCAATAAAAATATAGACGACGAGGGGAAATGAGCGGGCGAAGAGGTCATTGATTCTGTATTAAAACTTTCCGGCCGGGAGGGTCCTATATCTCAATGGTAAATCATATCTTTGCCGCCCCGTAATCTATCCG
>DATHKS010000048.1:0-3760 GCA_035488975.1 Chitinophagaceae bacterium
AGAAGGAGGAGGTGCAGCAGCGCCTCAATATCCGGTGAGCCGCCGTTCGTTGTCCCGATCCAACCGGATAATAAGTGATGCTACTTTACCTGGTTTCGCTACAGTAAATTGATGGATCAAATCGAAAGTAACTACCATTACCATTAAACGTCGACAAAAGGAAATGCTGCTCTAACCGGGCAGCATTTCCTTTTGTCAAGTGACACCACCCACTGGCTATCCTGTTTGTGCATTTACAGGGAACATGGGCTTCTTTTGTACAACGATTAAAACACGAGGAAATGCGATTTACGATCCTGTCTACCTTCATCGAAACTGCTACGCTGATCGCTGTGCTGGCTGTCCTCTTCCTGGCGGGTCAGATTTTCATCCTGAAGAGATTCGTTAAGGGCGCGCCGAAGGGCAAGAGACGGAATCAGCAGGTGGAGGCAAAGGCGATAGTATTGGCGGTGGAGGAAACGGGAGTGTACATGAATAAGCAACCGCTGATGAAACTTCAGATGCAGGTGATCCCGGAGAAAGGCAGAAACTTCATCACCGAAACGAAACAAGTACTCTCTCCGCTCGACCTGGAAGAGATACGAAGCGGAAGCACGGTGAGGGTGAAATATAATACCGGGAATCAAAAAGAGATTGCGCTCGTAAGACCAACATCCGATGGTGGGACGAAAAAGATAATCACTATTCAATAATCAATATTCAATGCTCAAGTGGCAGTCTGCTGATTGTAATCTCGTCTCATCCAGCACAATTTCTGCACGATATGGCTATTCAACCAGCGCGAGGGTCAACTTGAGCATTGAATATTGATTATTGAATATTGAATATTTGTATTCCCTCTCCCCCGGCGACGTGCCCGATCAACCAGCGCGAGAGTCAACTTGAGCATTGAATATTGATTATTGAATTGAATATTTATATTCCCTCTCCCCCGGCGATGTGCCCGATCAATCAGCGCGAGGGTCAACTTGAGCATTGAATATTGCTTATTGAATATTGAATATTTGTATTCCCTCTCCCCCGGCGATGTGCCCGATCAATCAGCGCGAGGGTCAACTTGAGCATTGAATATTGATTATTGAATATTTCAGACCTACGACACTCATATTTCAGTACATATCTCAAAGTGCGTAGCTTCGCCCGCATGAAACGCTGCATCGCAATTCTTCTCATCACATCGCTGTTAGCTTGCCAGCCTCGCTCAGGCAATGAACAGGTGAGCCGTGCATATTTCGGACAACTGGACTCATTGCTCAAGCGAAAAGATTTCTTCGCCGCCCGCGATCTGTATGATTCGGTTTCCGGCGCTCTTACTCCCTTCCACCGGCTACGGACCGGCGCCGTCCTCGACAATATCTTCAATCACCTCGATTCTTCCACGCAGAAAATAAACGTGCTTTTAAAGGATTACGACAAGCAACTCACCGATTCCGCCCGTTACGGATTGCTTAATATCCAACAGGCGAACTATGCGAAATTGTATGAATACGCCAAGGCCGACCAGGCCATCAGCGAGATGCTCGATAAATACTCCCGCCTTGCCAAGAAAGAGGAGGTAGCCGACTATGAGAATACGCGGATCATCTGGCGAGCACTGTCCGGCCAGCCAAAACAGGAAGTCGCCATCGCCGACGATACGAAGATGCAGATGCAACGCGACAAGGCCGGCCTTTCCCTACTCGAAGTAAGCAACGACAGCGTAAGCATCGGCTTCATCTTCGATACGGGCGCCAATCTCTCCACGGTCACCCAAACCACGGCCAATAAATTCCATATGCGTTTCATGACAGGCGTAGTGGATGTAACAGCGATCACCGGCATCAAGATCAAATCGAAGATAGCCGTCTGTCCCGTGCTGCGAATGGGGAACATCACCATCCGCAATGCCGTCTTCCTCGTCTTCCCCGACAGCGCCCTGGCCATACCCCAGATCGGCCTGCAGATCAATGGCATCATCGGTCTGCCCGTGATTGAGGCATTGAAGGAAATACAATTGACGAAGAATGGTGGGTTCAACGTCCCCGCCAGGAGTACCGTGTACCCCGAGCGAAACCTTGCACTTGACTTCCTCACTCCCGTGATCAATCTCGATGGCGAGAGTTACAGCTTCGACTCGGGCGCCGATGCCAGCATGCTGTATGAGCCCTACTATGGAAGACATAAAAAACAAATAGAATCGGCTTACCTGGAGACGGATCTCGGCCTGGGAGGAGCGGGAGGACATATCACGAAGAAGGGATACTATATCCAGTTCACGCCAACGATCAATGGACGGCGGGTAGTCATCGACTCGGTAATGCTGTTCAAGGAAGTTCTCAACAAGGACGAAGAATACCCCTTCGCCGGGAATATCGGCCAGGATCTCATACGGAAATTCGATAAGATGACTATCAACTTCGATTCCATGTTCGTTAAATTCGAATGAACTAATCCTCTTTTATCAGTTTCAGCTGTTCGGCGGCATATGCCGCATATCTTTCACGCGCACGCAACTCGCCGATCAACATATCATACCTGTCGGGCAATGGCGTTGCAAAATGGATCTCGTCCATCTCTGTATTCCCGCTTTCATAGTAGGCATAAAATTCGCGGTGCTTCGTCTTATATTGTTCCAATCGGGCGAGCTGGCTGGTCCAGAACCTTTTCTTCTCCGATGGCGTAGCATCGGCCGGGCAGAAATTATGTCCATAGTTCAGTAGCCGGTAGAAGGCCGATTCTCCCAGGAAGCGTGGGTAGATATTTTTATAGAAACATATCTCCTCTGCCCTATCCGAAAACGATCGTTGCGAAATGTGCTCATTCATCTTGCGCTGGTATCGCTCCGAGGTCCGGAAGGCGCATTCGATCTCCACGAGCTGAGGCAATCCTTTGTTGAAGCACTGGAGCAGTTCGAGTTGAAGCTCCCGGTAGAGTAGTTCTCCGAGCTTTATCATATTGATCTGGATATGGGGGTTGTATAGGTCGGTTGGCCGGCAGGTATGATCGTCACGCGGCTCTCCAGCGTCTTCCTGCAACGGTTGGTCAGTGGCAGTTCTATATTCTTCAGCTGCACCGTTTCCTTGGTAAAACAAACGATCCGGTCCACGGCTACAATGCACCCGCGATTGATGCGGCAGAAAGAAGCCGGTGGTAACAGGCTGTCCAATTCCTTCAGCGTGGCAATGGTGAGGAGAATTCCTTTTTCCATCACGATCTTGACATAATTGCCGACCGATTCGATGTACACGACGTCCTTGTAATTGACGCGTACGTATTTCTTGTCCCGCCGGATAAAAAAATAAGGTTGCATGTATATAGAAGTCCCTTGAGTACGATTTGGTCTAAACGACGCGAATGATTTCTAAATTATCCCGTGAATCACCTGCTACGGTATATATTCATCAACAAGGTGCACATGTCATTGAATTCCATTCAACCCGTTTTTATAAGAAAGAAGGGAGAGTAGAGACAATCCCTTGATTCATTCACATGAGAAAACAAAATTGCGGAACCCGTGTCTTTGTATTCAAAAACGCCCGTATGAACGGGCGCTCCTGACGAATCGAATCCTTTTAATTGGTTGACGATAGGAAATTAGCCGATTCGGACATGCGTTCGCAGGAAAAGAGATAAAGAGGGGAATAGGGCGGATGAATAGGGGGAAATGAAAGGCGAGAAGTAAAAAGTCAAAATTCAAAAGTAAAAATTCAAAAATAGCTCGCGACGGGCAGAAGAGGCTATCCAATTCAAAAGTCAAAATTCAAAATTCAAAAATAGCTCC
>DATHKS010000049.1:0-4056 GCA_035488975.1 Chitinophagaceae bacterium
GATTTTACCACTCATTTATCGGCTTACATGGGCTCGAAGCATACCATTCCCTGTGCTAACGGAACGGATGCGCTCCAGATCGCAATGATGGCCCTCGATCTTCAGCCCGGCGACGAAGTGATCACTCCGTCCTTCACCTATATTGCTACCACGGAGGTGATCGCCCTGCTGCGACTCACACCCGTTTTCGTGGAAGTGGATCCCGCCACTTTTTGCATTGATCCGGTGGCGCTGGAAAAGGCCATCACCCCGAAGACAAAGGCCATCGTGCCCGTACACCTATATGGACATGCGGCCAAAATGGATGAGATCATGCGGGTGGCGAAAAAACATGGGATCTATGTGATCGAAGACAATGCGCAGGCGATCGGCTGCAACTATACTTCCGGCGATGGATCGGTCCGCAAGACCGGCACCATCGGCCATATCGGCACTACATCCTTCTATCCGTCCAAAAATCTCGGAGCCTTCGGCGATGGCGGCGCCATCTTCACCGATGACGACGAACTGGCGGAAAAGATGAAGATGGTAGCCAATCACGGACAAAGCCGGCGTTACTATCACGATATCGTTGGCTGCAATAGCCGGCTCGATTCGATACAGGCGGCCATACTCGATATCAAACTGGCATACCTGGATGAATATATCCTGGCGCGCAGGGCCGCCGCCGATTTTTATGACGGGGCCTTTGCGGATCACGCGGTGATCAGGACCCCGGCCAGGGCGGAATATTCTTACCATGTATTCCACCAGTACACCATTCAATTGGAGGCGGGAAAAAAGTCTGCGGCACTCAGGGATGGGTTGAATGAATTCCTTGCCGGCCACAAGATACCCTCCATGATCTACTATCCCGTACCCGGTCATCGCCAGAAGATGTTTGAACGATTCAATGTGAGTTCGGTGCCGATGCCCGTAACGGATAGCCTCACCGAAAGAGTCATATCATTGCCCATGCATACGGAACTGGAGACCGAACAACTTCAATTCATCAGTATGAAAGTCTTGGAATACCTCAATAAATAATTTTAACCCTCAATTTATTTCATGAAGATCGCTGTCGTAGGAACCGGTTATGTTGGACTCGTTACCGGCACCTGTTTCGCTGAGACCGGCAATGCTGTCACCTGTGTCGATATCGATAAGAACAAGGTGATTAAACTTTCCACAGGGGAGATAACCATCTATGAGCCGGGACTCGAAAAACTTTTTCTCCGCAACCTGAAGGAGCAACGTTTGCATTTCACCACCGACCTGGAAGAGGGTATCCGCGATGCGGCGATCATTTTCCTGGCGCTGCCCACACCACCGGGAGAAGATGGTTCGGCGGATCTGAAGTATATCCTGGGTGTGTCAGAGCAATTGGGCAAGATCATGAAAAGTTATAAGGTGATAGTGGATAAGAGCACCGTACCTGTAGGCACCGCGGAAAAAGTGAGGGAGGCTATTGCAAAAAATTACAAGGGGGAGTTCGATGTCGTTTCCAATCCCGAATTCCTGCGGGAAGGGGTGGCGGTGGAAGACTTCATGAAACCGGACCGCGTGGTGATAGGTACGGGTTCGGAGAAGGCGAAGAAACTGATGAACGACCTCTATGCGCCTTTCGTGCGCCAGGGAAACCCGGTTGTGTTCATGGACGAGCGATCTGCGGAACTGACGAAGTATGCGGCAAATTCGTTCCTTGCTACCAAGATATCGTTCATGAACGAGATAGCCCGGCTGTGTGAACTGCTGGATGCCGATGTGGACATGGTGCGCAGGGGTATCGGCAGCGATGACAGGATCGGCAGGCGATTTCTGTTTCCCGGCATCGGTTACGGAGGAAGTTGTTTTCCGAAGGATGTGCAGGCGCTCGTGAAGTCATCCACCGAAGTGAACTATGAATTCAGGATACTCGAGGCGGTGATGGCAGTGAATGACGAGCAGAAACTCCATCTCATTCCAAAGATAAGCCGGTATTTCAATGACGATCTCAAGGGAAAGCACTTCGCGCTGTGGGGACTTGCCTTTAAACCGAATACGGACGATATACGCGAGGCGCCGGCGCTGTTTATGATTGATGCGCTCACGGCGGCGGGAGCTACGGTTTGCGCATTCGATCCGGAGGCTATGAATAATGTGAGAAAGACGATTGGTGATAAGATCGAGTACGCGCATAACCAGTACGAGGCATTGGAAGGGGCGGATGCCCTGATCATCGCCACGGAGTGGAATGAATTCCGTACGCCCGATTTTCTCAAGATCGTATCGATGTTGAAGAACAAGGCCATCTTCGACGGACGCAATCTCTTCGATGTCTCTGCCATTAGGGAGCTGGGCTTCCATTACGAGAGCGTCGGCCGTCATTCAGTAAAATAAAAATCAACAATCAGCTATGCAGGCAAAAAGAGTTCTTATTACTGGTGCTGCCGGTTTCCTCGGCTCTCATCTTTGTGACAGGTTCATCAAGGAGGGGTATCATGTTTTAGGCATGGATAATCTCATCACCGGGGATCTGAAGAACATCGAACATTTATTCAAGCTGGAACATTTCGAATTCTATCATCATGATGTTACAAAATATATTCATATAGCCGGCCCGGTCGACTTCATTCTTCATTTCGCCTCACCCGCAAGTCCTATCGACTACCTGAAGATCCCCATCCAAACGCTCAAGGTTGGCGCCATGGGTACGCACAATTGTCTCGGCCTGGCCAAGGCGAAGAATGCGCGCATGCTGGTTGCCTCCACAAGCGAAGTGTATGGAGATCCGCTAGTGCATCCGCAGAAGGAGGAATATTGGGGCAATGTGAATCCCGTGGGGCCAAGAGGAGTGTATGACGAGGCCAAGCGCTACATGGAATCCATCACCATGGCCTATCATACGTTTCACAATGTGGACACGAGGATCGTGCGTATTTTCAATACCTATGGCCCCCGGATGCGGTTGAATGACGGACGTGCGCTCCCGGCCTTCATTGGCCAGGTATTGCGTGGAGAAGACCTTACCGTATTCGGCGATGGGTCGCAGACGCGCAGCTTTTGTTTCGTGGACGACCTGATCGAGGGGATCTACCGGCTGCTTTTGAGCGATTATCATTACCCGGTGAATATTGGAAATCCCAACGAGATATCGTTGCGCGACTTCGCCGAAGAGATACTGTTGTTGACGGGAAATAAGGTGAAGATGGTCAATAAGCCCCTTCCCGTGGATGACCCGAAACAACGGCAACCCGATATTACCCTCGCGAGGAAATTGCTGGGATGGGAGCCGAAAGTGGACCGGAAAGACGGCTTGAAGATCACCTATGATTATTTCAGGTCGCTGCCCGAAGCCGAATGGCGGAAGCAGCCAAAGGAATTCATTAGTCATAAATAAAGGGGGGAATTATGAACCCTAAGCTATAATTAGTATTTTTCTGCCCCGTACGCTAATATTAAAACCATTAAACCTTTCATGTACCAGGAACTAATCGATAAGAAAGCCAAGCTTGCCGTCATCGGGCTTGGTTACGTAGGATTGCCCATCGCGCTGGCCTTTGCCCGCAAACTCTCGGTGATCGGCTTCGATATTAACGAGAAGCGGATAGACCTCATGCGCCAGGGAATAGATCCGAGCAATGAGTTGGAGAAAAAGGATTTTGACAATTGCGATATCAGCTTCACGAATTCCCTCGATGTATTGCGCGAGGCGAAATTTTTCGTGGTAGCGGTTCCCACTCCGGTGGATGAACAAAATGTACCCGACCTGACTCCTGTGCAGAAAGCATCGGAGACGATCGGGAAAGTGGTCAAGAATGGGGACTATGTAGTGTTCGAATCGACAGTATATCCCGGTTGTACCGAGGAAGATTGTCTCCCCATTATTGAGAAACTCGCAGGCATTACCAATATAATCGATTTCAAACTGGGTTATTCGCCTGAGCGGATCAACCCAGGTGATAAGCATCATACACTCTCCAGTGTAGTGAAGGTGGTTTCCGGTTGCGATGCCGAGTCGCTCGAGGAGATCGCGAAGGTGTACAAACTGGTTGTAGCGGCAGGCGTTCATCGTGCATCGTCGATCAAAGTAGCCGA
>DATHKS010000050.1:0-9510 GCA_035488975.1 Chitinophagaceae bacterium
CGACTGTTGCAATAACCCGACAAAATTCGAAGTATGGGGTATTGCCGATATCAGCAATGCTACTACCAATCTAAGAGCAGACGATGCCGGATGGAAGGCGGAAGCCATTGCAAAGGGATGGGTTCTTCTTAAGGAAGTCACCCGCGGCGATGATGGAAAGGAGGCCATAAAGACCGACCTCATGGACAATCCACCGCCCGTTCGCTATATCCGGATACGCGTGATCTCGACAGCAACCGGCTCAACCTATAGCAACTTCAGTGAAGTGACATTCTGGAATAAGCAATGACCTAAGTCGAGAAAGACTACTATTACTATATGAAGACTGGATTGAGAAATACATTGGCATTAATTGGATTTCTGCTTACTGGCAGTTTGATACTGGCGCAGCCTGCAACCAAAACACTGGGGAAGTTCGTGGAGGAATTCAGGGATCGTCGCTTCGGGATGTTCATACATTGGGGTCCCGTCACGCTCCGCGGTACGGAGATCGGCTGGAGCCGTGGCGAACAGGTGCCCACCAGTGAGTATGATAATTTATATAAGGAATTCAATCCTGTTTTATTCAATGCAGATGCATGGGTAAAGGCCGCAAAAGATGCAGGCATGAAGTACCTGACCATTACCGCCAAACACCATGATGGATTTTGCCTGTGGCCGACAGCTGCATCGGATTATAATATTATGCATAGCCCGTTCAAAAGGGATATTGTCGGTGAACTGGCCACGGCCTGCCGCAAGCAGGACATTAGCTTTTGTATTTATTGTACGGTACTGGATTGGCATGATCCCGACTACCCGGTTCACCGCATGGGCAAGGATACCACCGGTAATATGACCGCATTTGTAAAACGCATGAAGGCTGAGTTGAAGGAATTGATCACACGGTATCATCCGGCGATGTTGTGGTTTGATGGGTATTGGGAGAAACCATGGACGGTGGACTATGGTAACGAGATATATCGATATATAAAGAGCATCGACGCCGGCATAGTAGTCAATAACAGGCTGGGAAAGGATTTCTCCAGCCTCTCCGCACCCGGCGCCGTGGGCGATTTTCTTACACCGGAGCAAGAGATCGGTAAACTGAATATGACGGAACCGTGGGAAAGTTGCATGACGATCGCGGAGCAATGGGCCTGGAAGCCGAACGATAAGATGAAATCATTGAAGCAGTGCATACAGAACCTGGTACGGGCCGCCAGTGGCAATGGGAATTTTTTATTCAATGTCGGACCCATGCCGGATGGCCGTATGGAGGCGAGGCAGCTGGAAAGACTAAAGGAAATGGGAGATTGGCTGAAGATATACGGTGAAAGTATCTATGGCACCCGGGGCGGACCTTTTGTTCCTGTGGAATCCTATGGCGCCACGCGAAAAGGCCTGAAGATATACGTCCATGTGTTCGAAAGAAAAGATAAGACATTGAACCTGCCGGCCTTGCCGGGCATCACGATAAAGAAGGCCTATTTCTTAAAAGGAAAGCCGGTGGTATGGCAACAGACCGACGCAGGTATCGCGCTGCAGTTGCCTTCCTCGTTGCCCGACGCCAGCAGTAATGTGATTGTATTGGAAACAGATAAAAGCACGGAATCCATACCCGTTGCGGGAAATTAAATAACATGATCCGGAAAATTGAAGTCAGGGATATAAGGTACCCACTTGGAAACGGAGCAGGCAGCGATGCCATTCATCGTGACCCAATATATTCGTACGCCGTTACGAGCCTGTCTGATGACAGTGGCCACACAGGGACGGGGTTTGCATTCACACTTGGTGAAGGGAATGATATGGTATGCCAGGCGGCTAAATTCTATGCAGACCAATTGCAGGGAAAGGACATCGAAGAAATGATGGCAGGTTTTGGAAAAATATTCAATACTTTCTCCAATGAACAGCAATTCCGCTGGCTGGGCCCGCACAAGGGAGTAGTGCACCTGGGTTTGGCATCCGTGACCAATGCCTGTTACGATCTCTGGGCAAAGAAAAGAGGAGTGCCGCTGTGGAAATTATTGATAGAGCTGTCGCCGGAACAGGTAGTCAATACACTTGATCTTTCCTACCTCGAAGATGTGATGACAAGAGATGAGGCTATCCGGTTGATGAAGGATAATCAAATGGGAAAGGAAGAACGGGGAAATATTATCAGTAAAGGCTATCCGGGGTACGACACATCTATCGGCTGGTTTAATTACAGCGATGAAAAGGTAGGGGAGAATGCCCGTAAGGCCGTTGCAGAGGGATTCCTGGCGATGAAGCTGAAAGTAGGTTCCGGCGATCCCCAGCGGGACATACGACGGGCGCATATAGTGAGAGAGGCCGCAGGCGACCGGGTGAAAGTAATGCTGGATGCGAACCAGCAATGGACCTTGCCACAGGCCTTGTCTATTTGTAAGGCGTTACAGCCGATGGATCCTTACTGGATCGAGGAACCCACTCACCCGGATGATGTGCAGGCGCATAAAACGCTGGCGGATGCCATAGCGCCAACGAAGCTGGCATTGGGAGAACACGTGCCCAACCGTATTATTTTCAAAAACTATTTGCAAAGTGGAAGCGCCGGTTTTATCCAGGTAGATGCGGTCAGGGTAGGCGGGGTGAGTGAATTTATCAGCGTGAGTTTGCTATGCCGCAAGTATGGCGTGCCTGTGGTGCCGCATGTCGGTGACATGGGGCAATTGCATCAGCACCTGGTATTGTTCAATCATATTTCATTGGGCCATGAGGCTTTATTCCTGGAATATATACCGCATTTGCAGAAACATTTCCTGCATCCTGCGTGTGTGGAGGATGGTTTATACAGGACTCCAAAGGAAGCGGGGAGTAGTTGCGACTTTAAATAGAGAATGAATAAATTTAATGAACTATGAAGCATTGTTTGATGATAGCTGGAGCGCTGATGGTTGTGAGCCTTCAGGCGCAAAATACTACTCCGTCAGGCGAAGGATTTGCTGTGATCAAAGGGCATATAAAAAATCGCGTGGATGATTTCTGGGACCTGGGTGTGAATAAGTATCTGGGTTTTACGACCGTTACGGTGCCCGTAAATAAAAATGGCAACTTTATTAAAGAAGTAAAAGTAGAGGGGGATGCCCTTGATGGAGCCGTGATATTTCACCTGGCGGACTATTTTCCGATATTTATTCTAAAAAATGATACCATCGAGATTAACTGGGATGAAAATGATTTTATTGGAACATTTACGGCAAAGAACTCCAGGGTTGAGAGAGACCACGACCTGCAAATCGGTCTCTCCTTACATAAATTCTATAAGGATGGATATGCCGGGTTTCAGGATTCGTTATATAGATTCAATTCCGATGATTCTCTAAGGTTTTCCATGATCAATGATCACTACAACCGGGAGATAGATATATTACTGGCCGATGGGGTGTCCGAAGGAACGACAAAAATTGCGACAGATATTTATTTTAAATATGCCTCCCTGCTGCTCGATCATAAATTATTACCCGCCTATGACCTGTTCGTTAAACATCCTTCAGCCAATAGTCGCCTGTTGCCTATATTGAATGAACGGAGATATTATACAACAGAATCAGAGAGTTGCTTCAGGAGCAGTGAGGCCTATAGAGTCTTTCTTTTTAATTATGTGCGGTTTTATCTGCCTTTCGGCAAATGGATTCCGTTGAGCGGCAAACCAGGAGAAACTAATAGTGTTGTATCCTTTGCGCCCAGTTGGGACGACTATTACGCAGGGTTAAGAAGCTTTCATTTATATGAAATCCGGGATTGGTTCATTACCAGGTCGATTATAGACGCCTTTGGACATTATTCTTTTGACGATGCATCTGCGGTTTATAAAGACTTCATGACGAAAGTCAGGACATCATTTTATGCCGACACCCTAAGAGTATTCTATGCCAATATTCAACGCCTGAAACCGGGCAATCCTGCACCGGGGTTCACATTAAAAGGCGAGAATGGGAAATCGGTTTCTTTGAGCGATTTTAAGGGCAAGATTGTCTTCATAGACTTTTGGGGCATACATTGCAGCCCTTGCCTGTACGAGATTAAAAATAGCGTTCCGGCCTTACGCGAAAAATATAAAGACAAGAACATCGTCTTCCTGAACATTTGTGTAGAGGGGGAGGAAAGTGAATGGAAGGAGCATTTGGCGAAGTTGAATTTACAAGGGGTCAATCTTATTACCGAGGGATGGAGATTAAAGAATGCCGTGTGCAACACGTACGGCGTAAACGGCATTCCCCACTATTACATAGTAGACGCGGACGGTAACATTGCAGACAACAATGCGCCACGTCCCTCGCAAGGTGAAATATTATATTCGGCACTGGATAAATTGCTAGTCAAATAGATTCAATCATATAAATACGAATTGATCAATGAGGATCCTTCTTACCATTTTCATTATCTGTGTTCTCACTGCAAGTGTGGGAGTGCTCAGTGCACAACAGTCGCCGCGTGAGACTATGGCCGCCACTCCACCCATGGGCTGGATGACATGGAACTATTTCGGCGAGCATATCAACGAAAACCTCATAAAGGAAATGGCGGACGCGATGGTCTCTTCCGGAATGCTTCGGGCAGGCTACCAATATATCATCATCGACGATGGCTGGCAGGGAGGAAGGGATAATAAGAACAATATCATTCCCGATCCCGTTAAATTTCCCTCCGGCATAAAGGCGCTGGCCGACTATATACATGCGAAGGGCATGAAGATGGGCATCTACTCCGATGCCGCGCCTCTTACCTGTGCCGGCTATACAGCCAGCCTGAACTTTGAAGAGCAGGATGCGAAGACCTTTGCTTCCTGGGGAATCGATTATTTAAAGTATGATTACTGCAATGCGCCCGAGGATTCGATTACGGCAAAAGCGAGGTATCGGAAAATGGCAGATGCATTGGCGAAGAGCGGAAGGGATATAGTCTTTAGTATTTGCGAATGGGGCGGCAGGAAGCCCTGGTACTGGGCCGCCAATGCGGGTGGTAATCTATGGAGAACGACCGGCGACATAAGGGATAAGTGGAAGGCGGAGGCGGGTAGTCACGGCTTAGGCATCCTGGACATCGTCGATATCAATGCGATGCAAAACGATCATGCGGGCCCTGGCCGTTGGAATGATCCCGATATGCTGATAGTGGGCCTGCATGGAGCAAAGGGGCCGGCTTCCGACCTGGGGGGCGTGGGCTGCAGCGATATTGAATACCAAAGCCAGATGAGTCTGTGGAGTATGATGGCCGCGCCACTTATAGCCACCAACAATCTGCATGATATGACTGCGGAGACGAAAAGGATCTTGATGAACGAGGAGGTCATTGCCGTAAACCAGGATAAGATGGGCATGCAGGCCGTCCGTAAGATCAATGATGATGTCTGGACGGTATTCATAAAACCACTCGACAACGGCGAGATCGCTCTTGCCATTCTCAACAAAACCGGGATAACTCAGCATTGCCAGATCGATTTCCAGAAACTGGGATTGACCGGCAGCTTTCAAATAAAGGATCTATGGATGCATAAAATAACGGGAAAGGGGAAGAAATGGAAGGGAGATGTAATGGCCCATGAAACTAAAATGTTCAAACTAGTTAGAATCTAAAAATTTTAATTCAAAATTAAAAAGTCAAAATTAAAAAATGCGTGATTGGCGAAATCTCATTTTTCTGACTGTAGAGTTTTTCTTTGTTTTTGTTAAATCTTGAATTCCTACTATCACGCATTTTTTAATTTTTACTTTTGAATTTTGACTTGAGTTTCTACTATCACGCCATTTTGAATTTTGACTTTTGAATTTTGACTTTATTCAGTCATGATTTCGACATTAGACACATCAATCGCTGCGCTATACATTCTTCTCATAGTAGCCATAGGCCTATGGGCAGGCATCAGTCATAGAAGGAAGAGCAAGGCCGGCGCCGCGAGCGAATATTTTCTTGCCGGCAAATCATTGCGCTGGCCCGCCATCGGTTTGGCGCTGTTTGCCACCAATATTTCAACGGTGCATCTCGTAAGCCTTTCCCAAAGCGGGTTCGATACCGGGCTACTGAACGGAAACTTCGAGTGGATGGCGGCATTCACGCTTATCTTATTGGCGCTTTTCTTTGCACCGTTTTATATTAAATCAGGTGTTGCGACATTGCCGGATTTCTTGGAGAAGAGATATGACCGTTCGAGCCGCGACTGGCTAACCGCCATTTCAATCGTGTCGGCAGTGATCATACACATCGCGTTCTCCATGCTTGCCGGCGGCATTGTATTACAAACGTTGTTTGGTGTGAGCATGTACACAAGCGTGATCGTCATTTCGATCATTACAGCTATCTACACGGTGATCGGGGGACTCAAGGCGGTGGTGGTCACCGAGTCCATTCAGACCGTCGTGCTGATTGCAGGCGCCGTTATCATAAGCGTCATCGCATTTAATAAAATGGGAGGGTGGGAGCCTATGACAACGGTATTGCACACTAACCATCAGATGGATAAGTTATCCATGCTAAGGCCGCATGGCGACAGCAGCGGCATGCCGTGGTATGCCGTTTTTCTGGGTTACCCGGTATTGGGCATCTGGTACTGGTGTGCCGATCAAACCATCGTGCAGCGGGTACTGGGCGCCAGGAATGTCAATCATGCTAGGGTGGGCCCGTTGTTTTGTGGGTTCATAAAAATATTGCCGGTTTTTATTTTTGTCATGCCGGGACTCTTCGCTTACACACTGGCGCAATCGGGAAGACTTGATCTGAGTAGCATAACGAGTGTAACCCATGCCGGCGGATCGACGGTGAACACCAAGGGCATCTACACGTTGATGATAACCCAGTTGCTGCCCTCAGGTCTGGTCGGTGTACTGGTAGCAGCGTTGTTGTCAGGATTGATGAGCCAGGTCTCCGGGGCGCTGAATTCCATATCTACCATGATCAGCTATGATGTGTATAAACGATATCGTCCCGCCACCAGTGACAAGCAACTTATTTTCGTTGGAAAGATCGTAGCAGGCGTTGCACTTGTTTTTTCACTGGCCCTGTTGCCGTTGTTGAACCAGTATGAAAGCATCTTCAATGGTGTCAATGATATCATAGCACATATAGCGCCGCCGATCACCTGCATTTTCCTGTTGGGCGTATTTTGGAAAAAGGCCTCGGCCAAATCGGCGAAACTGACACTATGGATCGGCTCTGTATTGGGCGCCGTTGTATTTGCCGTCAATAAATTATACACGCATACATTCATTTCCGGCATCCCATTCATGATGATGGCCTTTTACCTGTTCTGTATCTGCCTGGTGTTGCAGGTAACATTTTCCTATATATATCCGGTGAAACACACGGCCGAAAGCGAAATCCTGTACTGGAAGTCGATAGGAGAACCTCTTCGTGATCGCGGGTGGAAAGGACTGGGGAACTATAAGTTGCTGTCGGTGCTGTTGCTGGTAGTAATGGGCGTGTTGTTTTGGGTGTTCAGGTGATTTTAGAATTCAAAATTCAAAAGTAAAAAGGAAAAATGACAGCGGGGATGATAGGATCAGGCATAAAGGGCAGGGGCTTGTTTAGAGTGAGGGACGTTTTGCTATGCCTGGTCGTGATTCTCTTGTTTCATACGGCCTGCAACCATCATGAAGGTGGGCTGGAGAAGAATGCGGCACCGGTGAAGCGTTTCGGATCGGTGACGGGCCTGAAGCGGGATCAGATTACCCATTACAAAAAATTGCACGCAGCAGCCTGGCCCGGAGTACTGAGGAAAATAAAAGAATGCAATATCCAGAACTATTCCATCTACCTGCAGAAGATCGATACGGCCTGGTACCTGTTCAGCTACTTCGAGTATAAAGGAACGGATTTCGAACAGGATATGAAGAGAATGGCAATGGATAGCACGACGAGAAGATGGTGGAGGGAAACAGGCGCTACGCAGAATCCATTACCCGGGGCAATGGCCAAAGGCGAGGTCTGGACAAACATGGAGGAAGTATTTCATACTAACTAACAAAAAAATTAAAATCGATAAGATGCAATTAAAGGATAAGATAATTTTCCTTACCGGTGGATCCAAGGGTATCGGCCTGGAATGCGCCAAACGTTATAGCGGGGAGGGAGCAAAGGTGATGGTCGTTTCCAATGACAGTGCGTCCATCGACGAGACATTGGAGATATTGGGTAAAGGCCACGCCGGAATTGTGTGCGATGTGTCGCGGGCCCACGACGTGGAAAAGGCCGTTCAGCATGCGCTCCGTACTTATGGAAGAATAGATGTCATCCATAATAACGCAGGCATCGCGAGGCCGGCAAAGCCATTGCACCAGACGGATGAGGATGAGTGGGATAATGTCTTCAACATAAATCTCAAGAGCATTTTCCTGACGGCAAAGTATGGCATGCCTGCATTGAAGGATTCCAGGGGAACGATTCTCAGCACCAGTAGTCTTGTCGGCGAGATCGGCCAGGAGAATCATGCGGCCTATGCCGCTACCAAGGGCGGTATCAATGCCCTTACAAAATCCATGGCGCTCGACTATGCGCCTTATAATATTCGCGTCAACGCCGTGGCCCCCGCGGCGGTATGGACTCCCATGCTCCGCGAATGGAGTAAGGAATTGGGTAACCCCGGAAATTTTGAACGCTACCTGGATGAAATGCACCCATTGGGCTATTGCCCTGACGGCGATGTGGTGGCCGATGCCTGTGTGTTCCTGGTTTCAGACAAGGCGCGGTTTATCACAGGGTGCATCCTGCCCGTGAGCGGAGGCGCCGAACTCGGTTATAAGAATAGCTACCTCCATTTTACCGGCGATAGTAACAAGTTAAATGCGGGGATACCCGGGACAAAGTCAAAAGTCAAAATTAAAAAGTAGAAAATAAAAACACTACAGTAGGAGATGAAACCTCGGCCATCACGCATTTTTGAATTTTGATTTTTGAATTTTGATTTTTGAATTTTTAATTTTGAATTAATATGAAAAGAATCTACTACCTGGCAATCGCTCTATTCAGCGTCCTGCCCTCCTTCGCGCAAAAGAACCTGCGCCTATGGTACAATAAACCCGCTGCGGTATGGGAAGAAACACTTCCATTGGGCAACGGCCGCCTGGGGATGATGCCCGATGGTGGCATTGATAAGGAGAAGATCGTACTAAATGATATCACACTATGGTCAGGCGCACCACAGGACGCCAACAATTACAACGCCTACAAACAACTACCGAAGATAAAGCAGCTCCTCGCCGAAGGAAAGAACGATGAGGCGCAGGCATTGATCGATAAAGATTTTGTCTGCACTGGAAAGGGCTCCGGCGGCGCCAACTGGGGCTGTTACCAGGTGCTGGCTGAGCTGGAAATTGCATTCGATCATAAAGATAAAAGTAAGCCGATAAATTATAAGCGGGAGCTGTCCTTGCAGAATGCCACTGCCAATTGCACTTACGAGATGAATGGCGTGACTTATACAAGGGAATATTTTACCAGTTTCGGTGATGATGTGAGCATGATCAGGTTGACGGCAAGCAAACCGGGAATGTTGAATTGCCGGATCGG
>DATHKS010000051.1:0-3691 GCA_035488975.1 Chitinophagaceae bacterium
GCTGCCATTATACATATATAGTTTGCCGTTGTCATCGGTGAAGAACGACGGGTCCCACCCACCGATATCGAATGAGTCTACCAGCGGCTTCCAGTCATTGGCCTTGGGATTCGTACTCATCCAGATAGTGAACGTCCTGCCGTAGGTGGATCCGAAGACGATCATCGTATCGCCGATGATGCCTACCGCGGGTGCACACAATTCATCATACCCCGTATTCCATGGACGCAGGAAACGCTTTGAATTGAAAGTCCAGTTGAGCATATCATGACTATACCAATAGCCCCATTGATTAGTGCTGAACAGGTAATAATCTCCCTTGTAATTAACGATCACGGGATCGGCAGTCGCACGGTGATTGCCCCATTCGGTGAAATTCGGAATGGGAGTATAGCCGTAATCTATATTGACAGGATTGCAATAGGTCTTCTGCTGGGCATGACCGGCAAAATTGACAAGGACTACAATCGCAAGTAATAAAACGTTTCTCATCTGTTGAATCTCTTTCTTCATTTATAAATTTCTCTTTTTTAATTCATCCACGGCATGATCTACCGCTCTCGCCGTAAGTGCCATATAAAGTATCGATGGACTTTGGTTACCCGTACTGGCCATGCATGAGCCATCCGTCACGAACACATTCTTGCATGCGTGTAACTGGTTCCATTGATTGAGCATGGAAGTAGACGGATCCTTTCCCATGCGGATACCACCCATCTCGTGGATATCGAGGCCCGGCGGTTGTTTGGAATCATACGTATTGATATCCTTGGCGCCGGCCTTCTCCAGCATCGCCACTCCTTCGGTCAGGAAATCCTTTACCATACGATCGTCGTTATCATCGTAGCCCACAGAAGTAACAAGGAGCGGAATGCCCCATTGATCCTTCTGATCCGTAGAGAGCCGCACATGATTGGACGCCTTCGGCATCGTTTCTCCCTGCATGTACATGTAGATGGTCCAGGGTCCAGGCTCACAAAGCTGATCCTTGTAATCGCCGCCCAGGCCTTCAGGTACCGTCCAGTCCATTCGCTGGCGCGATGCGCCGGAGAAGATGACATAGCCGCCGATGAAGTCCTTTTCAAGCGTCTTCAGGTTGCGGAAATTAGGGATCACGCATTCCGCCGGCTTCGACACCTTATAATACTTATCCGTGAACCCATCGAACCGTCCGCCCATGCTGCCGCGGTAGTTGTGGAAACAGATATACTTGCCCAGCACGCCGCTATCATTGCCCAATCCATTGGGGAAACGGTTGGAAGTCGAGTTCATCAATACCAGGTTGCTGTTCAGCGACGAAGCATTGACGAAAATAATACTGGCAAAGAATTCAGTCACCTTCTTGGTATTCGCATCAATGATCCGTACGCCCGTCGCTCTTTCCTTTTTCTCATCGTAGATAATGGAATGCACTACCGAGTGTGGACGCAGCGTAAGATTTCCCGTTTTAGCGGCCCATGGCAACGTGCCGGTGACGGAGCTGAAGTATCCACCAAACGGGCAGCCGCGCATACAAAGATTCCTGTTCAGGCATTGACCCCTTCCCTGTTGTTTATGGATCTCCTTCACCTCGGTGAGCTGTGCCCACCTGCCGGCAATATAGTGGCGGTTGAAATTCTCCTTCAGGCTATCGCGCATGTGTTGCTCCACGGCATTGAACTCATAGGCCGGGAGGAACTCTCCATCGGGCATAGACTCGATGCCTTCGGCGGTGCCGCAAATGCCTACAAACTTCTCGGCATGACTATACCAGGGAGCGATATCGTTATAACGGATCGGCCAGTCGGTGGCATAGCCATAGCGGGCCGGTGCGGAGAAATCCCAATCGCTCCAACGCTGGCAACTGCGTCCCCACGTGAGTGATTTACCACCTACCTGGTAGCCGCGTATCCAATCGAATGGCTTCTCCTGTACATAGGGATGATCCTCGTCCTTCACGAAGAAATGAGCCGTGTCTTCTCCATATCCCGCTGCTCTCGTAATAAGCGGGTTCGCTTTTCTCATTGCGTTGGTGACCTGCCCGCGATGCGGCAATTCCCAACGCTGCAAGGCATATGTCGGGTAATCCTTTATGTGCTCTATATTCCTTCCTCTCTCGAGCACCAATGTCTTCAAGCCTTTCTCGCAAAGTTCTTTTGCCGCCCAGCCACCACTGATGCCACTCCCGATCACGATCGCATCGTAAGTGTGCTGATCCACGCCTTTGTTATTGACATTTACATTTAGTGTATCGCCCATGATCACATAGTTTTATTCTTTTTATTAAATACGATCCAGTCGAGACTAACCCTTCCACCACCGGTGAAAAAGAAGACAAGTCCGAGTAATACGAACAGGAATGGATGCTGATCACCATACCATATTTCTCCTTTGCCGACGAAGAAGGAGATATACAGCATTGTAAAGATCAGGACAAGACAGGCAATACGGGTCAGGAATCCGAAAACGAAAAAGAACCCTGCTACCAGTTCGGCCGTCTTGCCGGCATAGACCACGATTGCCGGCGATGGCGAAGCCTTGAATACATCCCAGGTCGCATAGTCATTCATCTTGGCAGCATCGAATACCTCCCATCCATGATAGATCATGAATATGCCTACGATGATCCGGATGAGGAGGAGGCCATTGTCCTGCCAGAGGGGAGATGCGGAAAATATTCTTTTCATAAATGTTGATTATACCATGGGCCATTTAAATACCGATTCCAGTTGTATCTTCTTGCCGGTTGCCGAAGATGTCCTTGCCGCTTCGATTATTTCCAGCACATGAAGGGCATGCTCGGCTGCGATCCTCGGTTCTATTCCTGTTGACATTGACTCTGCGATCACCGATGCGCCTTGCTGCCACACATATGTTCCAGGATCTTCGACATAACGGACCGGCTGCTCCGTGTACGAGGTGGCCAGGTCAACGCCAAACGGCGCCCAGTCGTAGCCCACGAGACCCATATTTCCCTTCGTACCCCAGATCGAAATGGTATGACCCTGCTGACCCTTGCCTTCGTGACCATAGGGATCGAAATAGTTGAAGCCGCATTGCACATGCGATAATATTCCTTTGCCGTGATCCATCACTACATGCGCATTGTCTTCCGC
Source organism: Chitinophagaceae bacterium (assembly GCA_035488975.1). GTDB lineage: Bacteria > Bacteroidota > Bacteroidia > Chitinophagales > Chitinophagaceae > DATHKS01. The sequence continues at coordinate 3,096 of DATHKS010000051.1, forward strand.
AACCACTTTTATCTTTCCCTTGTTATCAACGGTTCTTTCCGGTGTCACGATACTCGTCATTGCGATCACCGACTTAGCTGGGCCAAGCAGGCCGGTCAGTGTGGCAAGGTTGTAAACGCCGAGATCGGGAAGACTTCCACCGCCTTCCTCATAGAAGAAGGCTGACCAGGTAGGGCCGAGGTGACCATAGTGCGCCTGCGCAGTGGAGATGGTCCCGATCTTTCCTTCCTGCAATGCCTTTGACATGAAAGCGAATTGCGGGCTATTTACCACCGCGGGCGCACCCCAGATGCGTAAGCCCTTGCTCTTCGCGAGATCGAGCAACGCCTTGCCCTCTTTATATGTATTTGCCAGTGGCTTCTCGCTCCAAACATTTCGCCCGGCGAGGAGCGCCTGCCTGTTCAACCGTCCATGCTCCTGCATATCGGTGAGCGTTAGCATCAGGTCGAATGACGGACCCGCCAGCAACTTGTCGATATGCGGGTAATGATTCGGCACATTGAATTCTTTCGCCCTTTTTTCGGCGCGTTCCGGTATGATATCACATACACTCACCAGTTCCACGAATGGTGATTTAGATAAATGCGGCAGGTACT
>DATHKS010000052.1:0-8797 GCA_035488975.1 Chitinophagaceae bacterium
GACCGATGTCCAGGTAGGAGAGAAGATCATTTCCTTCAAGGCCCCGTACAAGCGCATCAGCATCTACGATGCGATAAACGAACACACCGGCTTCGATGTAAGCCGCATGAATGAAGAGCAGCTACGCGGGGTGTGCAGGCAATTGCATATCGGCGCCGACAATACGATGGGCAAGGGAAAACTGATCGATGCCATCTTCGGTGGAAAATGCGAGGAACATTATGTACAGCCCACCTTCATCATCGACTACCCGGTAGAGATGAGTCCGCTTACCAAGAAGCACCGCGATAAACAGGGATTGGTGGAAAGGTTCGAACTGATCATAAACGGCAAGGAGATTGCGAATGCATACACTGAACTGAATGATCCTCTCGATCAGCGGGAACGCTTCGAAGAGCAGGTCGAGCTTCTGAAGAGAGGCGACGATGAGGCCATGTTCATCGACCATGATTTCCTGCGCGCCCTCGAGTATGGTATGCCGCCTACCTCGGGGATTGGGATCGGTATGGACCGGCTCTGCATGTTGCTGACCAATAACTCTTCGATCCAGGATGTGTTGCTATTTCCCCAAATGAGGCCCGAGCACCGCCAGGAAGAGGAAGGAAATCAAAAGGCGAAGACAACGAATTAATTGTTTCCACTTATTTTTAAGTTACGGTGTGCATTATCCCTCCATTCGGGTGGATAATTTCATGTCGCGATTTATTTCACCGGTAAAAAATGTATCGTAAAATAGCCGTAAATTGTATAAATGGTTTTTTCGTTTAATGGTTAAGGTTATTTATACATAAAGGCATCTCTTAGAAATGAGATGCCTTTAGTCTACAAAGAGGTCAGTGTAAAGTTTCCCTCCCGGCACCACTGAATATTTCCCGAGATCGGTAATGCCTTCAGCCTTCAATACATCCTCATCAATAAAACAATTGCCTGTGCATTGCGCGGGTTCCTTGCTGAAAATATAGAATGCAGCATCCGCAATGATATCCGTGGTGCGGCTCATGTTGGCAAGCGCCTCACCACCCAGCAGGTTTCTTACCGCGGCCGTATCGATGGTAGTGCGTGGCCAGAGTGCATTCGCAGCAATATTGTATTGCTTGAGTTCGGCAGCCCATCCCATCGCCATCATGCTCATATTAAATTTGGTAAGCGTGTAGGCGACATGACTCCCCAACCATTTTGGTTTGAGATTTACCGGGGGTGATAGTGTAAGGATATGCGCATTCGAAGACTTCTTCAACCAGGGAATGCAGGCCCTGGTCACGAAGAATGTTCCGCGGACATTGATCTGGTACATCAGGTCGAAGCGCTTGGGCTCGGTCTTCTCCGTAGTTGACAGTGAAATGGCCGATGCATTGTTCACTACAATATCGATCCCTCCGAATCTCTCCACCGCCTTATCGATCACCTGTTGCACCTGTTCCTCCGAGCGGATATCGCATTGAACAGACAAGGCCTGGCCACCCGCCTTCACCATTTCTTCAGCCGCGGAGTAGATGGTTCCACCCAGTTTTGGGTTTTCCTCTACCGACTTCGCCGCGATAACAATATTGGCTCCTTCCCTCGCCAGGCGGAGTCCGATGGCCTTTCCAATGCCCCTGCTTGCGCCCGTAATGAGAACGGTTTTGTCTTTCAATGACATATAAAAAGTTATTTAATCCTGAAGGTAAGAAAACCCCGATTAGCTAACCGATTACCCTAGTAGTTAACCTCCGTTAGCAGTATTTTCAATAACACCGTAATCTGTCAAATATGCGCTGGTGTTAAATAAAAACGAAAGCTATTTTTGATTGAACGAATGATTGAAGTGAACGATCCCTCGTTAAGAACTAGCGTCCCGTTTAAATCCATTTATATCCCTTGAAAAGCAACTTGAGAAGGCCAAGATCTCAATGAAAAACCAAAATGGCTCGCCCTCAACGTAACTCAGTCCCGCCATCGGCGGGATTGATTTTTTTTAGAACTCCGGCAGCACCGGCTTCGTGCCAACGATCGTTTCAATCCTTTGCAGCACCGCGGTATCCAGCTTCTTCATTGCCTCGACCGCCTTCAGGTTCTGCAGCAGTTGTTCCTTACGCGTGGCGCCCAATATCGCAGTGGTCACATTCGGATTCCGGATACACCAGGCAAGACTCAACTCGGCCACGGATATTTCCAGCTCGCTGGCCAGGCCCGACAGTTGCTTTACCTTTTCGAGATGACCCTCCTTAATCCACCGATCCTTCAGCCAATCGAAGCCCTCGATGGCGAACCGGCTATCCGGCGGAATGCCATCATTATATTTCCCGCTCAATAGACCCGAGGCCAGTGGACTCCATATCGTGGTGCCCATGCCCACTGTCTTATAGACCATCAGGTATTCATTCTCTATCTTGTTTCGCTCGAAGAGATTGTATTGCGTTTGCTCTACTGTGGGGCCGATCAGGTTGTATTGCTGCGCTACCCGGTGTGCTTCCATGATCTCCACGCCACTCCATTCACTGGTGCCCCAATATAATATCTTGCCCTGCTGGATCAGTTGATGCATTGTCCATACCACTTCTTCTATCGGAACATTCTTATCGGGTCTATGGCAGAAATAAAGATCGAGGTAGTCAACCTGCAATCGTTGCAACGCCTCGTGGCAGGCCTCTACCAGGTGTTTACGGCTGAGCCCCGATTGGTTAGGCTTGTTCTGCTTTCCACGCCATCCCCAGAAGGCCTTGCTGCTTACTACATACGAACTCCGTTCCCAATTTTTCTTTTTCAATACCCGCCCCATCATCTTCTCGCTTTCGCCTAATGCATACGCCTCTGCATTGTCGAAGAAATTGATGCCGCTGTCATAAGCGATGCCCATCAATTCATCGGCGACGCCATCGTCGATCTGTTTGTGAAAACTTACCCAGCTGCCGAAGGAAAGCACACTCAACTGCAAGCCGGTGCGGCCCATATACCGGTATTCCATATAAATTATTTCTTACAAAGTTAAGAGTAGCGGATTGAAGGGTAGTGTCTCAGTTTGGATATTTATGAATATCTATTAACCGTGCATGGTTCAACAAATAAGCGTCTAATTATTTCCTTTGCGTGTTACGGCAAAAAAACTCAATCAAAAAGAGCAGCAGGAATCATCCTAGAACGGATCATTAGCGTTTAGTCGACTATTTAGAAAGCAACTGAAGTAGTAAAATAAAGAGAATGAGGCCTTAAAGAAGTGACTAAAAATATTAGCATTATCTTGCTAAGATAATTTGGCAAAATCATTTACCTTTATAGTAATGAGGCGTTTCAACCATAAAAAGGCAGTCCAGGCCTTGAATTTATTTGCTGTCAGGGGCGGTGGCTCAATGAATAAAATGAAAGCCCTAAAATTGATGTGGCTAGCGGACAGATTCCATCTCAGAAAATATGGTCGCACGATTATATTTGATTTCTATGTCGCAATGGAAAATGGTCCTGTTCCTTCGCTTACTCGTGATATTTTGCAGCAAAACGCGATGGGGGCAAGTAACGAAGCGCTAGAATACTCAAATAAGTATCTGCGAACAACTCAATACGATTACAGTTCTGTTGCTAATACTAATGAAGGTGTTTTTTCGTCGTCTGACTTAGAAGCTTTGGGCGTTGTCTTCGATACTTATGGTGGACTAGGTAAATATGAGCTTAGAGACCTTACTCATGAATTTCCCGAATGGAAAAAATGGGAAGATGGCATTAAAAATAAAAAGTTCAAGAGTCATGAGATGGACTATAACGACTTTTTCTTAAGCGCCGGTGACAATCACGCGCTGTTCACTGATGATGCGGAAACCTTGGGTCTTGTTCAAGCTTTATTTTCAAAGCAGAAATAGTCTTGCCAATGGCTGCTTTACTTTCTCCAGACCAATTTAAAGCTTCCATTAAATCAAGAGCCATTCTTTATTTCCCAGAACCAGAACTAAGAACTTTAGAACCACATTATTTTATTTGTGTTGGCAATACAGTTGATGGCGAGCTTGTGTTATCTTGTTGCACATCTCAATTTGACACCGTCAAAGCGCTAATTGAGCGAAATAGATATCCTGAAACTACATTGGTTTACATGCCAGAAACCGATCCGGATAATCCCTTTAGAAAAAAGACATATGTAAATTGCAACGAGTATTTCCCTTATTTGTTATCCGAATTATGGAATCTTTACGTTAGGGGAACTCTTACCCTACATGGCGAACTGCCGTTGCACTCATTTGAGCAAATTTTGATTGGTTTTGTAGATAGCAACCAGATTGAAGACGAGCTGAAATCTAACTTGCCTACTATTGATGATGTTTGAATTCGAAAGGCGATTTACAAAAAATTAAAATTGAGACGCTACCGCTGAAAGAAAATTTTCCTATTTGGAGAACCCCGTGGACGACAGGTTCATGACGCCTTCGGGAGATTGGAAGGTAACCGTCTTCAGATCCTGGGTGGCAATGAGGCCCTTGTTCCCTACCAGTTGCTGATCCTTCGCATGGTACTGGGCAAACTTGTCAGTATAGAAGATGCCCTTGGTTTGATCCCACCATAGGTCAGGGCTTCGCAGCGTATCGCCCTTGGTAGTGATCACCACTACACTGTCGCGCAGGTACACCTTGTCGAGACTCTCGAAGTATTTTCCATAGAGGCAGTCGAGGCGGGTTTCGATCCTTGTACTATCGTCGTAGAAATCTACATGCAATGATTTTGGAAATTCCAGGTACGATGTATCTGGACTAAGAGCGGTTACCCTGTACATCAATGGCGCCTTCAGCTTCGCCTTCATCTTTCCACTCTGGCTCATCAGGGCCTCTACACCTATCGCTTCTTCCTTGAGCTCCTTATTCTTTGTCCAGGCATCGATATCCTTCTGTGAATTTTCACAGGCAGAAATGAAAAAGCAGCCTATAACAATGGCTGCTAAAAAAAGGTAACGATGATATGTTGGGGAAATGCTTGTCATTACCGAACGATTGCCTGATCGATCAGGTATTAGTCATATTTCTTCTTCGCAAACCAAAGATCGCTGAGAGAAAGCCCTATCGACATGCGAAACAGGTTTTCCTTTAAGAGATTATCATTGTTCCCACGCTTGATATATTCGAAGCCGAGGTTGATGAAGGTTACCTGGTTGATCTGCCTGTTGGCAGGAACGAGTGGCAGGCCTAACCCAAACGAGGCTCCCATTACCGGCAGGTCCCTGTCTATATGAATGTAGTCCGGTCCTAAGAATAAACCTGCGCGATATCTTACATTACTGAAGTAGTTAGACTTTGGAACCGGTGTCAATTGCCCGCCGATCCGGAGCTCCCAATTAGTCTTTACCGTATTATCAACCTGGCCATAGAAACGGTATTCATCCCAGTTATGCTGGGCGAAATCGACGCCTACCAGCCAGCCAGCCGTCTTGAGACTTGGGAACTTTTCAAAAGCAATTCCCGCGGTATAGGAAGAAGGATAGACGATGGTCCCCTTGATATTCGTTTTATCCGATACACTGTCCAGGCGCGTGTTGCCCGCTGTCTCATCGAATACATAGGTCTCGCGTATGACATCCTGTGTTGCATTCAGGTTCTGCTTCCAGTTGCCGTATACGCCGATGGTCAGGGCCATCGTCTTCTTTTTCAGTAAAGCCTGGTATTGAAATCCTGCATTGAAATTGATATTACCGAAGGAGGTCTTTGTCTCGGCATTTCCGCTGGTGTATTGTATGGTATCGTTGAGAATGGTCCTGCGTGTGCTGTAGTCCTTCCTTCCGAAAAGATAACCGCCGTTTATGCCGAAACTAATGGACTGGCTCTTGGCCTTATTGAGATCGATCTTGAAACCTGTTCCGAGTGATGCCATATACGAACCGCCATCTCCTTGGTTCAGCGTACCGGCGCTATCGATTGGAAGGCCTGTATTGGGATCGAACAATTGTTCAGTCTTCGAGATCTTATAACTGATACGCGAAATGGGACGGAGGCCGAAGCTAAGTCCCCAGTTTGGGCGGATCGGCATTCCCAACTGAACATGCGAGAAGAGAACATTGCTGGCGGTGAATTTTTCTGTCGAACTCGGTGCGCGAAGTGTGCGATTCTCGAAATTCATCCCAACATCCAGGATGGCCCGTCCGTAAGTCATCTTCTTTGAATTCTGCTCCCGGAAAGTCTGGAAAGATCCATAGGATGCCGGGTTATTGAAGTTGATGGAGAAAGGATCATTATATGCCGCTGAAATACCTCCCATGGACCGGCTGCTCACATTCGTTGAAGGCACCACATCGCCCATGCCATACCGGCTATAGGGTGAATTGTCCTGTGAAAAGGCGGGGAAAAAGCAGATGATCAATAAGACGCTAAGCGAAAAACGAATCATTTTTGGAGTCTGGGGTAAACGTTGTAACAAATTGATAATCTTAGGTGTTATTGAGTTCTGAGATGGCATAAAGACCTTTATATATTAAATCAGGGTCTGCAAATATCTTGTTTTTAAGGTGCGAAGCCAAATGTACCATATCACCCCCGGTTAAGACGACGTTAAAATTCGAAAATTTCGAACTGTATTCATTGATGAATCCATCCATCTCGAAAGCCATGCCCAGCACCACTCCGCTGAGAATATTGGTGGCCGTATCGTACCCGATCAGGGGCGCGTCGTGCTCTGCCTTTATTACCGGCAGTTTGGCCGTATAGTGCTGGAGGCTCTTCAACCGCATCTCAAGGCCCGGCGAGATACCGCCACCGGCGAGCTCCTTGAATTTATTGATGAAATTATAAGTGATGCAGGTGCCCAGCGCGATGACGAGAACATGCTTGCCCGGGTAAAAATGCACCGCACCCGCACTCAATGCCAGCCTGTCGGCCCCAATCGTCTCGGGCTTCCCCACCGGGCTGGTAAATGGCAAGCGCGTGAGATGACTCAGTTTATGAAATGCCGTTTGGGCCGCAAGCACCTTCTCCATTTCGGGATTATGGTCGATGACGGAGGAGAGAATGGACCTGTCGGGACTATGCTGATCGATCAGCGATTGAATGGACTCGGTTGAATCATCATCCAGGACAACTACCTGTTCTATTAAATTTTCCTGGAACACCGCCACCTTCATGCGGGTATTTCCAAAATCGAAGCAAAGAGTGGTGGACATGAGGTGAAATGTTTATAGGTTAAATCCTTTCAGATCTTTAAAATGCCCGTTGAGGTTTATCTTTTCTCTTAATTTTTCCATGCCGGCAACTGTCGGCATCACCTTCACCAGGTGACGCTTGAGATATTCCTGGCGATATCGTTCGTCCATGAGACATAGAAGTTCATACTCCTCCTGCAGGGAGAGCCCTACATGATGGGCCACATCATAACTACCGATCTCGTCCTCCGCTTTCTTGAAATCCTTTCCCACTTTCAATTGCTGATGTAGCTCCCGGACGGCAACCATCAGCTTTCGCATGTGCTCCGGGCTGCTTTCATTATTATTATGCGGATAGTTTACGATGGCGCCGCTGTAGAGCCTACCGGGAACTTCCTTTATCACTTCCAGGATGCGGAAGATGGCGCTTCCTTCCGTCTTGATATCCATTTCACCATTATCATGGACCTTCGAGATCTCCCGGATCTCCACCAGTGTTCCGAACTCCTGCAATTTATTATCTATGACGCTTGGAATACCGAAGGGTTTCTTCTGATCGATGCATTCCTGGACGAGCTGCTTGTATCGCGACTCGAAGATGTGAAGATTCAAATGCTCACCCGGAAAGACAACGATGCCTAGAGGAAATATTGGAATGAAATTGGTCATACGAAGTATAAAGTTCGGTAATTCTCTTAAAGAATTTGGCAATTTGGTAATTCGATAATTTGATAATGCTTTATCAGGAAAGACATTCTCCGTCGAAGCACGCTTCATTGGCAAATTGCCAAATTATCAAATTATCGAATTATCAAATTGCCCTCCTACATTTGCCTTACAATGATCAGCATGTGGCAGGAGTTATCGGATTCTTTACGGGCGGGTGATACCAGGGGTTTGGCGCGTTCTATTTCCCTCGTCGAAAATGAACAGGATGGCTATATGGAATTCCTGCAGGCACTACCAGCCGGCAATACTCCCATTCTCGGCATCACGGGTCCGCCCGGCGCCGGCAAAAGTACATTGACCGATGCCCTCATCGGCGAGTTCGTAAAGGCCGGTAAGAAAGTGGCTGTCCTTTGCATTGATCCGTCTTCTCCGTTCAATCTCGGCGCATTATTAGGCGACAGGATCCGCATGAGTCAATGGTACAATCATCCCGATGTGTTCATCAGGTCGCTTGCCAACCGGGGCAATCTCGGAGGACTGCACCCGATGATCATCGAGATCACTGAAATAATGAAGGCCACGCCATTCGACCATATCATCATCGAGACCGTTGGGATCGGGCAAAGCGAGATCGAGATCGCAGGGCTGGCGGATATCACCGTGGTTGTGCTGGTGCCCGAGGCGGGTGACGAGATACAAACCATGAAGGCCGGGTTGATGGAGATAGCCGACATCTTCGTGGTAAACAAGAGTGATCGCCCCGATGCCGAGCTCTTCGTGAGAAATCTCCGGCAGATGTTATCGCCCGTATATCACAGGAAACACAGAGAGATCCCGGTGATAAAGACCGTTGCCAGTGAAGCATCCGGGGTGCCCGAATTGATGGAGGCCATCCTGCACCAGGACGGCGTTCAATCAGGGGAGAGAAAAGTTTATCTTCTTACCCGAAAGGCATGGCAGATGTTGCAACGTCTCCGGATGAAGGCCTTCGATGTGCAGGAGATCAGGTCTCATCTCGAGGAAAAAATGAAGAGCGGTGACTTC
>DATHKS010000053.1:0-3039 GCA_035488975.1 Chitinophagaceae bacterium
GGAAACATGATCGATGCCAACACCGCGCTTCAATACGGCCTCGTGAATCATGTAACAACACCAGATCAATTACTCGAAAAAGCATTGTCCATCGCTGCAGTAATCAATACGAAGGCGCCACTCGCTGTCGCCGGTTGCATAGCGGCGGCCAATGCGGTCTTCAATGAGCAAAAGAACGGTTACGAGATAGAGATCGAAACGTTTGGAAAATTATTCGGTACCGCAGACGCCAAGGAAGGCGCCAACGCATTCCTTGAAAAAAGAAAGGCCAGCTTTACCGGTCGATGAGATTCTCCGGGATGAGATAAGCAGCGATCTCGCTAATAAGCGGCGGATCCTTTGCATCGTTGATTATTATACGTATCGCGCTTATTTCCTGGGCAGGGAAAGTAAGAATGCGTTTCCTGCCGATCGTCGTGATATTAAATTCCTTTACGGTAGTACTTCCATTGAGCAAGACTACTGTTGCCGATTTTACACGTTGCCCAAATTTTATCGCTTCCTGCAGCACGATACAGTTGATCTTCTTGACAGGGTCGAACTTGACCCATAGCCTTTCATTTTCAATATCGCTGATCTTTTCGAAGGTCTCTTCACTCCCGTCGGTGAAGTTGGTACGGCGGAAGATGCCGCCACTCATATGCAACTCCGCCTTGCTGTCCTTTGCCAGGTTGTTTCCAAAACTTTCCTCGCGTAGCCTGTTGAAATGGATCAATGATGCCGAATCCTTTTCGCTGATCAATCCGCGGCGGTCGGGCGGTACATTCAGTAGAAAGTTTGCTCCACGTCCTACCGATTTCAGATATAGCTCGAATAGTTGTTCGGGCGTTTTCACTTTCTCATCCTCTTCTGGATGATAGAACCAGCCGGGCCGGATGCTTACATCGCATTCCGCGGGTATCCAGTTCTTCCCATTGATGTTTCCCTTGTTGAGCGTGTCCGTGGGCGGAGCTCCTGCTCCTCTTGTAAAGCCTGCGGTATCGAGATTATTCCAGTTCGTTTCACCGGCTATTCCATTCTCATTTCCCACCCAACGGATATCGGGACCGATATCGCTGAACACGAGCGTGCCCGGTGCATTCTTTCTCATCGTCTGTTCGAACCGCCTGAAATCATATTCCTGCTTTTTACCGGAAGGACCTTCGCCATTGGCGCCATCCCACCAGAATTCATAGAACGGACCGTAGCTGCTTATCAATTCCTTCAATACATTTACATAAACATCATTGTAGGCAGGCGTTCCATATTGCGGGTGATTGCGATCCCAGGGAGAAAGATAGACGCCGAATTTCAATCCGTATTCCTTGCACGCTTCCTTCAATTCCTTCAATACATCCCCCTTACCCTCCTTCCATTTGCTTTCCCGCACGGTATGCTTGCTGTACTTGCTCGGCCAAAGACAGAAACCATCGTGGTGTTTTGCCGTGATGATGATGCCCTTTGCTCCCGATTGCTTCGCTATCCGCGCCCATTGCCTGCAATCCAACTGCGATGGGTCGAAAGCATCGGCCGGCTCATCGCCCTGACCCCATTCCTTATCGGTAAAAGTGTTTGGACCGAAATGTATGAACCAATAAAACTCCATGCTATGCCAGGCGAGTTGTTGCTTTGTCGGCACGGGGTACTTTGCTTTTGGTTGAGTGAGCACCTGCAGGCCGCATAGAAGCAAGAGACAACCAAACAAAAGTTTTATTCTCATGAAATTCCTTTTTATGAGTGATAACAATGTTCCTGTCCTGCGCTCTTTCTTACTTCACAGGCGCCTTCACTACAATCGTATCTGTCGGGAGAGAACTAACAAGATACCTGCCGGAGTCGAGTTGTGTGGTTGGGAACTGCTGCTTGAGTTTCATCCAGTCGCCCGTCACTATTCCCGTTTGGTAAAGATAAAGATGTTGAAGACCCTTTATTGCTTTTAAAGGCATTAAACCCTGCGCCGTGACCTTCGTGCCCACTAAATTCAGTGATTGAAGTCTTGAGAGTGCGGCGAGTTTCGCAACGCCCGCATCCGTTATGTTGGTATTGCTCAACTGGAGTCGTGTCAATGAGTGGCAAGCCGCGATATCATCCATCGCCTTGTCCGAGACCGCCGCGTTGTCGAGTTTCAGCCAAACCAATTGTTTCTCCAGTGATCGTAATAGCTTTACCAGGGTGTCTGCACCGGTTGTCGCGGTCACGAAATTTATAGAGAGATAATTACTTCCCTGCCCCACGGGTATCACGATCACATTCGCATTGCGGAGGCGATGGATGATCACGGAGTCTCCGGGAACAACGGGTTCCGCAGGAACATCCGTAATTGCCTTGTCTGCCGGCTTGCCGGATTCAAACGATGCCAGCACCGGCTTGATCTTATCCGTCTGTTCGAGTTGATCCACCCGCTTGTTGAAGTCTGCTCCCGTACTGATCCACCAATGAAGCAGTGTGATCTCGCTCTCCGTCAATTGTGGCTTCTCCCGCGGCGGCATATGGTCTTTATCATTCAATGGCAACAACAGGCGTTCGAGCAGTTTGCTCTCATCTGTTCTTCCCGGTACGATGACCTTTCCATCTTCACCGCCTTTAAATATTTGCTCCTGTCCATCGAGCCGGAGTTATCCTTTTTGTTTGTTAGGGCCATGGCAGTTGTAACATCTTGCCTGAAAGAGAGGTTGGACGATATCGCCGTATACCGCCGCCGCCTGGATATTCGCTATTGGCTTCAATGCGGGTCCATCGCTCTTTCCGTCGCTCCATCCTTCGGTGAGATACCCTTCTCCATGGGTGAGTGTGCCGCCATAGTGGCCGGTCAGCGTTATCAGGATAATGAGCGCCACCGAGATCCAACGCAAGATCATCTCGCGGACGCAAAGTTTGTATAACAGGTATAGAATGAAAGAGACGATGGCTACAGTAATACCGAGTACCTGGTGTGTATACACAATGTTTCCCTCGTAATCGCCGGAAAGGGAAAGCAGGTAACCGCTGATGCACGATGCAATGGCGCTAAGCACACCCCAACCCAGCATGACGGGAATGGCAGGTTGTAAAAAAGTGAAC
>DATHKS010000054.1:0-4026 GCA_035488975.1 Chitinophagaceae bacterium
CCGGCTCACTTGCAATTGTAGGTGGAGATATCGTAGATGTAGAAGGCAATGCATCGCTGAAGAATTCAGTCATCCTCATCGAAAACGGCCTCATCAGGAAGATCGGCAGTGTCGGTTCCATCGAAGTACCCGCGGGAATAAAGATCATCGATGCGAAGGGAAAAACCATTCTTCCCGGCCTCTGGGATATGCATGCACACTTTCAACAGGCCGAGTGGGGACCGTCTTATCTTGCCGCCGGCGTTACTACCGTCCGCGATTGCGGCAACGAATTCGACTATATCAATTCCATTCAACGCGTGATCGATGCGGGTAAGGGCGTCGGCCCGCGCATTCTCAAAGCCGGCATCATCGACGGGCCCGGCCCAACAGGCATCGGCATCATAAGAGCCTCCACAAAAGAAGAAGCGATAAAGGCCGTACATCTGTATAAACAAAATGGTTTCGTCCAGATCAAGATCTACAGCGCCGTCACCCCGCCGATTGTAAAAGCCATTGCAGAGGAAGCTCATCGCCTCGGACTGAGTGTGACCGGCCATATCCCGCAGGGAATGACCCTGCAACAGGGAGTCGATTCCGGCATGGACCAGGTCAATCATATTCAATATGTGTATTCCGTCATGAAACGAAATGCAGACCGCTCAATCGATCTGAAAGATTCAACAAACCAGGCGGTACTCGATTTCATCAGGGACCATCATGTAGTCATCGATCCTACTATCGGCGTATTTGAAATGATCTTTCGATCTACCGGCGATGACATCACCTCGATGGAACCGAATTATTATTCCTTACCTGTTCCCCTCCAGGCCTTGTATAAGAATATGGGTATGCCGGCCGCCCAGGCATCCAAGTTCGTTCCAATGATGCAGGCCATGAAGTCCATCTTAAAGGCGATGTACGATAAGGGAATCACCATCGTTGCCGGAACGGATATGGGTTTTCCCGGCTATAGCGTGGCGCGCGAACTCGAATTGTATGTGGAGGCAGGACTCACGCCGCTCGAGGCCATCAGGACTGCAACCATCATTCCCGCGAAGGTGATGAATCTCGATAAGCAAACAGGCTCAATAGCGGAAGGCAAACAGGCAGATCTCGTAATAATCAACGGCAATCCGCTAGAGAACATACGCAATATCCGGAACGTTGTGGCCACTATCCGGAATGGGAGCCTGTACGATCCTGCAATCATGCATGAACTTGCAGGGTTTCTGAAATGAACATTTTTGTCATGGGCGGCTCACAAATGACGATCTGCCATTCTTTCGAATGAAGCTTTTTGATTTTTTGGTTTCGCATTTTGACTTTTTTTAACCACAAGGAACACTAAGGCTTCACAAAGTGCACAAGGACATCTCTATCGAAGGACACCCTTTTGACTTTTTACTTTTGACTTTTGACTTTTATCGCCCTCGCCAGCCACTCTCCTTATGGCATTATTTTAGAAGACATGGTCATTATTCAAAGAATGATCATGATCGGGAAAACATTATCTCAAATCTTTTATTCGGCAACTATCATCTTTGCTGTTTCTTGCGGTAATTCCAAACCGGAAGAACAACAGGAACCGGTTACCACTGTAGAAAGCGATACCCTTCCCCCGCCCTACGCAACTAAGTCCGTGTCAAACAACAGCAAGGTCATAGAATGGCCTGCCGGTAAGACGCCGGTTGCGCCAGCTGGTTTCACCGTAACAAGATTTTCCGATAGCCTCGATCATCCCCGATGGATATATGTAGCGGATAATGGTGATGTTTTCATCGCAGAGGCGAATACCGTCCTCTCCGGTATCAAGAAAATTGGGGCGAAAATTTCCCGAAAGATAAAGACGCAACACCTTGGGGAAAGTGCAGACCGTATCACGTTATTCAGGGATGGAGATAATGATGGGCGGTATGAAGGCCGCTTTGTATTTGCCGGGGATCTCAATCAACCTCTTGGAATGCTCGCATTGGGCAATCATTTCTTCATCGCCAATACCGATGGCGTCCTGCGGTTCGACTATTCACCCACGGCTACACAGTTGTCTGGAGAAGGTAAAAAGATCGTCGAACTGCCGGCTGGTGGATATAATAATCATTGGACAAGGAACATCATCACCAATAGACAAAAAGATAAATTATTCATATCGGTAGGTTCGGGAAGTAATGTCGGCGAACATGGTATGGACAACGAGGTGAGAAGGGCAAACATTCTCGAAGTGGATCCCGATGGAAGTCATGAAAGAGTATATGCCAGCGGTCTCCGCAATCCCGTTGGCATGGGATGGGCGCCGGGTACAGACGTTTTGTGGACGGCCGTCAATGAAAGGGATGAACTGGGTGATGAACTCGTTCCCGATTATATAACAAGTGTGAAAGAAAATGGATTCTATGGCTGGCCCTATTCTTATTTCGGACAGCATCGCGATCCGCGGATGAAGGAGGAGCAAAGAGGTGATTTGGTGGCGAAGGCGATAGTGCCGGATGTCCCCCTGGGAGCGCATACCGCATCGCTCGGCCTTGCATTCTACGATAAAAAAACTTTTCCTGCGCACTACCAGGGTGGGGCGTTCGTAGGTCAGCATGGCTCCTGGAACCGTTCCCATTTATCGGGATACAAGGTAATATTCGTGCCATTCACCAATGGCAAACCAAGCGGCAAACCCGAGGATTTCCTGACAGGGTTCATTTCCGATGAAACGAAGAGTGAAGTATATGGACGGCCCGTCGGCGTAGCCGTATTGCCGGATGGTTCATTGCTCGTGGCGGACGATGTGAGCAATATCATATGGAATGTAAGTGCATCTAAATGATCAGCTAAAAAGTTTATTATGATACGCAAATTGAAATCCGGCGAATACCGTATCTATTCGCTGAAGAAGAACCCAAAGACAAACAAGCGTCGCAATCTCGGTACATTTTCATCTCTCGCAGCCGCGAAGAAACATGAAAAAGCGATTCAATATTTCAAACATCATTAAATTGACAATACATGGCCTTCAGTGAAGAATTAGCAGCCCGCGTAAGGGAACAATTAGTGGATGTAAAGAAGCTCGAGGAGAAGCAGATGTTCAGAGGCATGTGTTTCATGGTGGATGACAAAATGTGTATCTGCATCAACCAGGATGAGATCATGTGCCGGATAGGCCCCGATCACTATGAGGCTGCTCTCGGAAGGCCGGGTTGCCGCGCCATGTTGCGCAATGGAAAGCCAATAGAAGGGTTCGTGTATGTCAACGAAAGATTCCTGGAGAATAAGAAAGATCTCAGTTATTGGGTGACGCTTTCACTGGCCTATAATAAGAGAGCCAAATCGTCAAAGTGATGTTTTTTTAAAGTAAAAATTCAAAAGTAAAAATTCAAAAAGAGTGTCCTTGAATAGGAATTTCCTTGTGTACTTTGTGAAACCTTAGTGGTTTCTGTGGTTAACGCTTCACAAGCGCACAAGGATGCCTCTATCTGAGGACACCCTTTTTACTTTTTACTTTTGAATTTTGAATTCCTCTTGCTAGTGTGAAAACACCATCGACAACGCTACTAATTCCTCCGAAAGCGTTTCCAATGCCAGCGGTTCCAGGCCTTCGGTAACGGTCAGGCCGTTTGCCTTTTCATCTTCTGCTAGTTTATCGATAACCAGCTGCATGGCGTGTTTATAGATGCTGTATAATTCCGGTACATTTATCCCGCCATCGGTAAGTACCGAATAGGTAGAGATCCCACTCAGCACTACCTGCGGATCCTGCTTATCCGCCGGCAGGCACAGGCAGGCGGCAGTCAATTTCATGTCTATCAGCTTCCCGTTCTTATTGCCTTCCGAGCCACAGGTAATAGTCCTTTCCATTGCCGCACTGTGCGGTGGGTAAGCCAATGAAGAAAATACCGTTCCGAGATAGTCCGTGCGTATGATCATGCTCAGCTTTTTATTGTTTCCTGTGTGGTCAATGTTTTATAGGCGCTAAGCTTGTCCAATTCCAGAATGGTTGTTCTCCTGTCCTCACTTTCATGGTACATCGAAATAAACTTCGCATCGAAGATGATTTCGTCG
>DATHKS010000055.1:0-2318 GCA_035488975.1 Chitinophagaceae bacterium
CGAGGCAAGCCTCAACCTGGTCACCGGCGTATCCAGGGACCCGATAAGCGGTCAACTGGTGCAGGCGGCACTTAATCTGGACGCCAACTCAAGCCGGAGCTTTACGAAAAGTAGTGACGAGGACAAGAGCGCATATCTTAATTTCTCCTATAAGCATAAGTTTGAACAGGTGAAGACAACCTGGTCGATCGGCGGGATGTACCGCGATAAGACCCGCAACAGTTCGTTCGATAGCTATACACTCCGCCCGGTCAATCCAAGCATACAGGTATATGATGGAGATATCAGCCATAACAATTTCTTCGTGTTCAATGGCGAGGGCACTTCCGACAATGCGCTCAATTATTCCGCAGCTGAAAAGATAGGCGGCGCCTATGCGATGGTGAAGCTGGAAGTAGAAAGAGTACAACTGACAACGGGTGCGCGCTATGAGGACACCAAGCTCACCTGGCTCAGCAATGTACCCGAGAGTGTAAAGGGCAAGACCGGCTCCATTACCTATTATGACGTGTTGCCAAGCGCCAACCTGAAATATACACTGAATAAGAAAATGGCTCTCCGTGCGTCATACTATTCAGCTATCAGCCGCCCGAATTTCTACGAAGTAGTGCCGCATACAGGTGGTGACCCTGATGCAGACTACAATGAGATCGGCAACCCCAATCTCAAACGCACCACGGCTGATAATTTCGACGTCCGCGCGGAATATTTCCCGAAGGGACTCGATCAATTCCTGGCGGGCATTTTCTATAAGCGATTGAACAACCCCATCGAATATGCATTGGAAGATGTGGGAACCAATACCTATTACCTTCCGGACAACTTTGGCCGCGCAAATAACTATGGCGCCGAGATAGACATGACCAAATACTTTCGCTGGTTCGGCATCCGGGCGAATTATACCTATACCAATTCCGAGATCACAACTACCAAGACACGTCGTTTCAGTACGCCTACCGGGCAGACCAGCGAGCTGGTCAGCCAAACGCGCCCTCTGCAGGGACAATCGAAACACATTGCCAACCTGTCGCTGATACTGAAGGATGATAACAAAACGGGGATCAATGCACAACTGGCATTCGGCTACACTAGCCGTCGGATAAATACAGTTTCGCAATTCCTCGACAACGATATATGGCAGAAAGGGTTTGTGCAAATGGATCTCTCAATAGAGAAGAAGCTTGACAAACGATTCTACCTGTATGCGAAGGCAAACAATATTCTCAATACGCCATATGAACTGGAAATAAGACAGCCGTATACGGGCTCGGGTGTTGTGGGTGATGTGCCTCATCAGCAGATAGGCCAGCATGTCTTTGTACGGAAGGATACCTATGGAGCCAATTACCTTTTTGGTGTAAAATTTAAAATGTAATAAAAAGTAATTTCATGAAAAATATATTGAATGCCGGTGCCGTCTCTGTCTTGCTTGGCCTGCTTGCCTCGGGGTGTCACAAGGAGGAGACCGTCCGTATATCAACGGCGAATACTGCAGCGGGGCAGACCATTACCAGTGATACGCTTTCCGGTACGGTAAAAGGAACACTCGCTTCGGGTCGTACTTATTATTTCCACTCCGATATTGTGATCAACCAGGGTGATACGCTATTGATGCAGGAAGGCTCGCACCTTATAGCTATTGGTGATGGAAAGAGTACGGCAACGAGTCCGCAGATCACCTGCAACGGAACATTTATCAGTATTGGTTCCCCGGCTGATCACAACTTCATCACCGTACCCGATGCGCAGCGCAGTACTGCCAATATCGGCAAAGGTTTTTGGGGAGGCATACAGTGTGGACCGAACAGCGGCGATATCATTCTCAAATGGACCCATCTTGAATTTGCGGGCGGCCCCGCCGGTCCTGCCGCCGATCCGGCCGTCTTCGCTTCCGGTGATCCACGCAATGTACTCAGCTACACAAATGTCGATGGGAACTGCATCATTGAAGACTGCTGGATCTATGGCACTACAGATGACGGCATGCGTATCCTGCATGGTAAGGTAAGCATCATGCGTAATACCTTCGAGGCTTGCGGCAAGGCTGGAGGAGAGGGATTAAACCTGAAGAACGGTACACTGGGCGATGTTGCATATAATGTTTCCATCGGCGCTGCCACGAATGGTTTTAAGATTTCGAATAGCGGTGCGGGCCCGGTGCAAACGAATATCAATCTCTATAATAATACCATTCTTAACTGCGGGTTTCGCCAGGTGAAGTCGGGACGTGGCGGCTCCATCAATTACGAAAAGGGTGCACAGGGAAGGATATACAACAACGTCATCGTCAATTGCCGCTTCGGGCTGCGCGTCACCCC
>DATHKS010000056.1:0-7999 GCA_035488975.1 Chitinophagaceae bacterium
AGGACATAGCGACCATCAACAGGGTATTGGGCAGCATCTCGCCTTCCCTTCGCAACATAAAGGGTCTCGTGTACAAGTTGAATTTTGGCATCGACAATTCAACCTCGACCCGCGACCTCGAAGCTCTTCCTAATGCAGTGCCGCTGCGCGACGGACGACTCGAATCCTATTATAACTGGAACCGGAATACGCTCATCGAAAATTATTTCACGTATACATTTAAAGTAGGTGAACACAATGTTTCCGCACTCGCCGGCCATTCCTACCAGAAGATATTCGTGCAGGGAAGGAACAATAGTATCAACCGGTTCCCGATCTCTTCCGTGGAGCCGATATACAATCCCGGCCTCGGGCAGGAACTGACGCTGGCGGGTAATGCACCTGGTGGCTTTGCTTTCGTGAATGAATTGCAATCGTTCTTCGGACGGATATCGTACCAGTTCCAGAATAAGTATTTGCTTACCGCCAATTTCCGGGCGGATGGCTCATCGAAGTTCGGTTCCAATAATAAGTATGGATACTTTCCTTCCTTCTCCGCAGGATGGAAAATATCGGAGGAGGAGTTCATGCAAAATTCGGGTGTAAGCAACCTGAAGTTGAGAGCAGGCTGGGGAAGAACGGGTAACCAGGAGATCCCGTCGAAGATAACGCAGGCGCTTTTCACCTCGTTTGTATCTGCCGCTACCAGCTACCCGCTTACGCCGGCGCCTCCCTATCCCGGAGGAACGACCTATGCGAGGCTGGCGAACCCGGATATCCAATGGGAAGTATCGGATCAAACGAATATCGGTCTCGACTTTGGCCTGCTAAAAGGCGAACTGACCGGTTCGATCGATGTCTTCAATAAGAAGTCGAACAACATTCTCCTCCAGGTAATACCCGCTGATCCCGTGCAGCCGGCCGGTACGCTCTGGAGCAATATAGAAGACATGACCATTACCAATAAGGGAATTGAGTTCGATATCAATTACCGGAAACAGGTTGGGACCGGCGTTGTATTCAATGTGGGTGGAAATCTTACTCTCATCAAGAATAAGGTTGAGCATTCACCTTATTCGGTGATACCATCCGGAGCCGCCTCTGGCTCTGGCCTCACATCCGCCACGATCAATGGCTATATCAATGGCGAGCCGATCGGAACTTTTTACCTGAAGGAATTCATTGGGTTCGATAATGCTGGCCTGAGCGTGTATAACGATATCGATAAGGATGGGATTATCTCGGATAAGGATCGCATCGCCGCAGGCACCGCATTGCCCAACGTGTTGTATAGTTTCTTCGGCAGCGGATCTTTCAAGGGGTTTGAACTGGTCGCGAATTTCAATGGCGTTTCGGGAAATAAGATCTACGACAATACGGCCAACGGGACTTTTTATAAACTGAAATTATCGAAGAATGTGAATGTGACCCGTGACGCCATCAAGGATCCGGAGGAGTCGGTGAATAACTCGGCGCCGGTGAGCACGAGATACCTGAAGGATGGAGCCTACCTGCGTTTGAATAATCTCTCGCTCGGCTATAGCTTCAATACACACAGACTGGGGATCAACAAATTCATCTCCGCTATGCGCCTGTCGGTAACGGGACAGAACCTCTTCGTATCTACGAAGTACGACGGCTATGATCCGGAAGTGAATACAGACAGGACGATCAACGGCATATCATCTTATGGTATCGACTACCTGAGTTATCCAAAGGCAAAGTCACTCATCATTGGTTTAAATGTCTCCTTTTAAAATTGAAGAATATGAAAAAGCAAATTAGAAATATATTTCTCGCCTTCACGGGCATCGTCCTGTTGCATAGCTGCACAAAACTCGACGAGGAAGTCCTGGATGAATCTTCCGTTACCGGTCTCACCGATAAGCAGATCGCCGATGGTATCATCGCGCCGGTATATGCGCGCCTTCCCGATATCTTCCTGCACACAAATTATTTTGCCCTACAGGAGATCTCTACCGATGAGGCCATTCTGCCTTATCGCGGGGGCACCGACTGGGGCGACAATGGTATCTATATGTCTCTTCATAAACACGAGACCACGAGCACAGACCCGAATGTAACCAATACATGGGGGGTAATCCTCCAGGGAATTTCGCGGGCCATCACGGCGATCAATGAGCTGCCCACTAACAACGATGCCAACGCCGCTACCTACCTGGCGGAAGCAAGAGGCATGCGCGCGTATTATTCGATGCTGACGCTGGATCTCTTCGGCATCGTATTCGTGAAGGAGGATCCGCGTGAGACCTCCACGATACTGCGTGGCGAAGAGGCCGTCTCCTATATCAAATCGGAACTGCTGGCAGTGGAACCGCTCCTCGATAATTCCACCGGGCCAGGGCGCCTGACAAAGGCAGGCGTATGGGGCTTGCTCGCGAGACTGTACCTGCAGTCGGCCGTGTACCGCGATCTCTATGGCGCCACGTTTACATTCAAGCCTGATGAGATGGATAAAGTGATAGAATACTGCGACAAGATCATCGGCTCAAACCAGTACGCTCTGTCCAATGATTATTTCTCGCTTTTCAATGACAACAATCATACTAATAAGGAACTGATCTTCGTGGTTGACCAGCGTGCCGACCTGAATGGTCATAACAGGATGGCTTACTTTTCCATTTCAGGCGATCAGTTCCCGCTGCCAGCCTACACGGGCGCCAATGGTACCGATGGCCCCGGGATCACACCCGATTTCTACCAGACATGGGTGACGGCAAACCAGCCACTGGATCCTGCGGTAGCTGATCCTCGTTTTTACAAACAGAATCTTTCCATCTACACGCATCCGGAAGATTCGTGCGTGGCAGCGTCGAATTTTAATATCAACCGCGGGATACTGAGAGGCCCGCAATATGGTCTCATCCGTAAGAATGGCGTCTTCCTGAAATGCATCGATGGTAAGATGAAGGTGGGACCGCTGTTCTACGATACGCGTAATAAACCAACCAAGCCGGTTGACTTCACACTCAATATCGACTTCAGCGTTGCAGGCAGCGACTACAATACCGGCTACCGCGTAGAAAAATATGAATTCAGCAAGACATCCGTAAGCGGGCGCAATTTCGGTGAACACGATATCGTGATCCTTCGTCTCGCAGATGTGTATCTCATGCGTGCGGAGGCAAAGCTGCGCAAAGGAGACCCGAGCGGCCTCGCAGATGCAAATCTCGTGAGGGCGGCAAGAACCGCAACAACACCTGCACCACCATTGCCAAACCTCACCCTCGACCTGTTGTTCCGTGAGCGCGGGTTCGAATTTTACTGGGAAATGGTGCGCCGTACGGATATGATCCGTTTCGGAAAATATGAGGGCACCTGGACGGAGAAGACGAGCACCGATGTGAAGAAGAGAATTTTCCCCATTCCACAAACGGCCATCGATGGGGCATCGAATTTGCCGGGATATCTTGTACAGAATCCCAGTTACTAATAGCTAAATGCAAGAGGCAATCGGTGTACTGGTTGCCTCTTGCATTCTCTTAATCTATTCTTGTCTTCTTCATGATGCCTGTGTCGCCGAAAATATTATACGATCATTGTTACGGGAAGTATGCGATCGCTGCGGTGAATGTGTTCACGATGGAACAGGTGCACGGCCTCTTTGCGGCTGCGCAGTCGACCTCTACGCCCGTCATCGTGCAATTGACACCGGCGGCCAGGAACTATGCTCACCCGAAGATGCTGATGGCCATGATCGGCGCCGCCGCACAGATCTATCCCGATGCGATCTATTCCGTTCATCTCGATCATGGCATTGAAGAACACATTGAAGGCGCTCTCACCGAACAATACACTTCTGTTATGATCGACGCCTCGCATGACGACTTTTTAACGAATGTCAGCAGGACGAAGGCAGTCGTGGAGAAAGCGCATTCGAGGAACATTGTGGTGGAAGCGGAATTGGGCATACTGAGTGGGGTGGAGGATGACCAGTCTGTCGACGACCTTCATGCACGATATACCGATCCCGGCCAGGCAAGACAATTTGTACAACTCACGGGATGCGATAGCCTCGCAGTAGCGGTAGGCACCAGTCACGGCGCGTATAAATTCAGCGGTGGGCACGGCATCCAGTTCAATGTATTGAAAAGTATCCAGCAGCAATTGCCCGGCTTTCCCCTGGTATTGCATGGCAGTTCGAAGGTTGATGCGGGTGATGTCAATGAGATCAATCACTATGGCGGAAGACTATCGGCCGGTGCGAGTGGCGTTACCGATGAAGAATTGAAGAATGCAATCGCCTGTGGAATTTGTAAGGTCAATATTGCAACGGACCTGCGGTTGCTTTGGACGAAGGTGCACAGGAAGTTCTTCCATGAGCAGCCGGACGCCTTCGATCCGGTTGTGCCCGGCAGGGAATACATGCGTGCCTATAAAGAATTCATGACGGGAAGGTTTGAAGCGCTCGGTTCATTGGGAATGAGTGCGACCATAAATTTAAATTGATGAAGAGGAGCGATAAATACAAATTGGTTGCACGGCCCGCAGAAGGGTTTGGAACATACCAGGCCATATCGGCAAAGGAAGCCGGCTGGACGCACCTCAGCTGCGAGGCAAGACTGATGCAGAAAGGAGAACTGTGGGAGGGAGACACCGGTGAGAATGAATATGGTTTCATCCTGCTAAGTGGAAATTATTCCGTGAAGACAGACAAAGGTTCATGGGAAACGATAAACGGGAGAAGGGATGTCTTCTCCGGCATTGCACACACGCTTTATCTTCCTGCACATACTTCCTTCTCGTTCCAGGCGGTGTCCGACACATTGGATATCGCGGCAGGATGGTGCAAGGCGACGCGTGAGTTTCCGGCGCGCTTCAAGACGCCTGCGGAAGCCGCTATCGAGATTCGCGGCGGCGATAATGCAACACGACAGATCAATGGGCTGATAGAGCCGGGCTTCGGCAGCAGCCAACTGGTAGTGGTGGAGGTATACACGCCTTCCGGCAACTGGAGTTCTTTTCCCGCACACAAACACGATGAAAGAAAATTCGATGGCGAAGGCAATTTGGCGGAGGCCTCGCTGGAGGAATTTTATTTTTACAAGATCGATAAGCCAACCGGATATGCGATACAGCAGGTGTATACTTCCGATGGAACGCTTGATGAACTCATGCGTGTAAGCAATAACGATATCGTGATGGTGCCGAAGGGATACCATCCCGTGGTAGCGGGACATGGATACAATTGCTATTATCTCAATTTCCTGGCAGGCAGCGATCAGTCATTGGCCAATACTCCCGATCCCGATCACGAATGGATCTTTCAATCATGGAAGGGAAAAGATCCGCGCGTACCCGTTGTCACTGCAAAAATGAATAAACCGTAACCATGAAAGGTAAATCAGCCGATCTCATCACGCTTGGACGGTCTTCCATCGACCTGTATTCGCAAAACATAGGCGCCGGTTTCGTCGATATCAAGGGCTTCGATGCATTTGTCGGGGGTTCGCCATTGAATATCGCAGTAGGCGCCAGCCGGCTCGGCGCAAAGGCCACGCTTCTTTCCGCTGTCGGCAACGATAAGGTAGGAGACTTCATCATTCATTTTCTCGAACAACAGAACGTGAATACAACGGCCATCCCACGCATAGAGGGCGCGAGATCGAGCGCCGTCGTATTAGGTATAGAACCGCCCGATCGTTTTCCGCTTGTGTATTACAGGGACAATGCGGCCGACAGCCAGGTGACCATCGATCATGTGATCGCCGCCGATATTAGTCAATACAGGATACTGGAGATATCCGGTACTGCTCTGAATATCGAGCCCAGCAGGAGCGCCGTATTCTTCGCGGTCGAAACGGCAAACGATAACGGGGTCGATGTTGTTCTTGATATCGATTTCAGGGCCGATCAATGGAAGGACATCAGGTCTTTTGGATTAATGGTGCGCGCGGTATTGCCGAGAGTCAAGATCGCGATCGGCACGGAGGAGGAGATACTCGCCGCCACCTTGAAGAATGCGGGGCAGGTGAGTATTCAACACCAGCAGATCTCGGCGCCGGAGGTACACGGCGATATAGACGAGGCCATTCAAACTATCTTAAAAGCCGGCCCGGAAGTATTGATCGTGAAGAGGGGATCGAAAGGCGCTACTATATTTCGTCGCGACGGCAGGGTAGAGGAAGTACCCGGTTTCCCCGTGGAAGTATTGAATGTACTCGGTGCAGGCGATGCATTTGCAAGCGGGTTCATCTATGGATATCTCCAGGGTTGGGACCTTTATAAGGCCTGTCGTTTGGGAAATGCATCAGGAGCATGGGTAGTACAGCGCCCCGGTTGTGCGAATGATATGCCTTACCACGACGAGATAATGAAATTCGCGGAAGAGCGCGGTGGCCTCGTTGCGGAGGGAAAGAAAAAATGATCGTTCACTAATCATAGCAATCACGCATGGCAAATAAGACAAAAAGACTGACGGTTGCACAAGCCACGATCGAGTTTCTGCAGAACCAGTACGTGGAGAGGGATGGAAAGGAACAACCTTTCTTCGCGGGTTGCTTCGGCATCTTCGGTCACGGGAATGTAGGAGGCATCGGCCAGGCGCTGAAACAAAATCCTTTGTTCAGGTATTACCAATCGCGCAACGAGCAGGCCATGGTCCATGCTGCCATTGCCTATGCAAAGGTGAAGAACAGGCTCGGCGCATTCGTATGCACCACATCCATCGGACCGGGCGCCACTAATATGATCACCGGCGCCGCTACCGCCACCATCAACCGGATCCCCGTATTGTTATTGCCGGGAGACATCTTCGCCAGTCGTGCCGTGGACCCCGTCCTGCAGCAACTCGAGTATCCTTATAGTAATGATATTTCCGTGAACGATTGTTTCAAGCCGGTGTCCAAATACTGGGATCGCATCAACCGGCCTGAACAATTGATCGCGGCGTTGCCGAAGGCAATGCGCATCCTGACCTCACCAGCCGAAACTGGTGCAGTCACGCTCGCCATGCCGCAGGACGTGCAAGCGGAGGCATTCGATTTTCCAACGACTCTCTTCAACAAGAAGGTCTGGCATATTCAGCGGAGCCGGGCCGACAGGACGATACTTCAAACCGCCGCAGATATGATAGCCACAGCCAGACGGCCGGTCATCATTGCGGGTGGCGGCGTGATATACAGTGATGCCTGTAGGGATTTGAAGAAATGGGTCAACCGTACGGGCATACCGGTAGTGGAGACGTTTGCCGGCAAAGGATCACTTCGCTATGACGAACCGCAGAATCTCGGAGCAGCGGGTGTCACAGGTACTCCCGGCGCCATCGCTACCTGTGAGAAGGCGGATGTGGTGATAGGAATCGGTACGCGCTACAGCGACTTCACCTCCATTTCCCAATCTGCATTTCAGCATCCCACGGTGAAATTCATAAACATCAATGTGTCTGAATTCGATTCTTTCAAACAGGGCGCTCTTCCTGTAACGGGAGATGCGCGGGAGACGATCAGGCAACTCGATAAACTATCCGCGGGCTACACGGTGCCTGCATCCTATGCTGCGGCAACTAAAAGGTATAATGCCGGTTGGAATAAAACCGTAACGGATATTTATTCCTATTCACATGGCATCCCCGTTAGCCAGGGAGAAGTGATCGGTGCCGTGAATGATTTCTCATCGGCACGGGATATTGTGGTTTGCGCAGCCGGCAGCCTGCCCGGCGATCTTCATAAGCTTTGGCGGACACAGGACAGCAAGGGCTTCCATCTCGAATACGGTTATTCCTGCATGGGCTATGAGATAGCAGGCGGACTCGGTGCAAAGATGGCCGACCCCTCGAGGGAGGTATATGTGATGGTCGGTGATGGCAGCTACCTGATGATGTCCCAGGAGATCGTTACATCCATCCAGGAAAAATATAAGCTCACCATTATTTTATTAAATAACAACGGATACGCAAGTATCGGGGGACTCTCGCGGTCATTGGGCACGAAGGGCTTCGGTACGGAATATAAATTCAGGAATGGGAAGACGGGCCAGCTGGATGGAAATTTCCTGCCTG
>DATHKS010000057.1:0-12358 GCA_035488975.1 Chitinophagaceae bacterium
TTAGCGGCGCCGAAAACAACCACGGGTCCGAGTGGTACGAGCATCTTGCGCATATCAGGGCGCGGTGGATTGCGATCCGGTACTGCTGTATCGATCCTGGCCTCCAGCCACTCGCCCCTCTCGCATGCGGCCGCATAGCTATTCAGCTGGAAAATTGTCCTGGTCCTTTCATTTCTCAGCCTCGCCTCGGGAAGCTGTGTCTCCTCTCCCGTTATGCGAAGAAGTCCATCGCCCAATGCTTCCATTTCTATCGCGATCGTGCGCATAAATTCCGCACGTTGCTTCAGTGATAATTTGCGGTACACCTGGAATGCCTTCCATGATTCTTCGAGTAGCACATTGATCTCTTCCGCGGTCGTATCCTTAAATTCCATAATTGTGTTGATTGATGATTAGCATCCTCACTTCTTCCTCGTTGCAAGGCCGGTATTGATTATAGTCAAAATCCGTTCCCTTTCTTCTCCCTCCAGCGTTAATCTTGGCGGCCTTACCCATTCGCTGCCTATCCCGGTGCAGGATTCCGCCAGTTTAATGTATTGCACCAGCTTTGGATGTATGTCGAGCTCAAGCAATGGCATGAACCAGCGATAGAGCTGACGCGCCTCTTCAATGCGTCCGCCCAGGATCATTTTATACAATTGCACAGTCTCTTCGGGAAATGCGCAGACGAGGCCGGCTACCCAGCCATCCGCACCAAGCAATAACTCCTCCATGGCCAGGGTATCCACTCCGCAAAGAATCCGGAAACGATCGCCGAAACGGTTACGCATCCGCGTCACATTGGTCACGTCGCGTGTCGATTCTTTTACCGCGGTAATATTCTTACAGGCCCGCAGTTCATCGAACATATCCAGCGTCACTTCGATCTTATAATCCACCGGGTTATTGTAGATCATGATAGGAAGCGAAGTACTGTCTGCGATGGTCTTGAAATAGGCTACGGTCTCCCGGTGATCGGTCTTGTACCTCATGGGAGGAAGCAGCATGAGTCCCCGGGCGCCCCACTGTTTTGCAAGCGAGGCCTGCCGGAGCGCCTCTTTTGTACTGCCCTCCGCGATGTTGATGATGACGGGAACCCTGTCTTCTACTTTCTGGATAGCGAAGGTCACGAGTGTCTCTTTCTCCTCGGTAGTGAGAACACTGGCCTCCCCAAGTGTTCCGCCGAGGACAATGCCCTCGACACCTGCAGCAAGCTGTGCGGAGAGATTCAAACCGAAGAGTGGCAGATCCAATCCATCCTCCTCGGTAAACTTAGTAGTGAGTGCAGGGAATACTCCCTTCCATTCGAATGACATTTTACTAAGTTAGGGAATTGCGGGATTGGTGAGAGGAATTAGGAATAAGGAATTGGGAATTAGGCCTCACCAGAAATGTCATTTCTTAGTGGACTTGGCCGATTGTTGTTCTAAATATTCAATATTCTCCGAAGGAGTCCGGAGTCTCCAAAGGAGTTCCTTAAACCTTCGGACAATAATCCCCAAAGGGGTCCTTTGGACAATGCTCAAGTGGGCCTCGCTATTATTGAAGGCAAATAGCGGGGTGCCTCAATTCACGATTGACGACTCACGATTCACGTGATGTCTCAGCAGTCGTGATCTATTGGACAGTCACACTCCCCGAATGAGGTTTTTGAATTTTTAATTTTGACTTTTGACTTCATTGCGATTCACGTTATTCGGTCACTCTCCACCCCCTTCTTCGGGTACTTCCCTCTGCACTGTCGTTTTTATTTTTGCGCCAAGAAAAACAACAGTAATGTCACAGACCTCTACAACCATTGAAACAAATCAAGCCAGCTGGTACAAACATTGGTTCGATTCATCCTTTTACAGGCAATTATACGCGAACCGCAATGATACTGAGGCCAGGAGCTTCGTACAGGAGCTGGTAAATGACTTAGACCCCGCCCCAGGCGCCACTGCCCTCGATCTGGGGTGTGCACACGGCCGTCATAGCATCTGCCTCGCCAACCTGGGATTGACGGTAACGGGAATAGATCTCGCGGCTTCCGCCATCGCCATCGCGCGCAAACTGGATCACCCTCATCTTAGTTTTCACCGCCAGGATATGCGCGAGCCATTTGGCACACGGTGTTTCGATTATGTCTTCAGCTTCTTCACCAGCTTCGGGTATTTCGATGAGGAGGAGGATAACCATCGCGTCGCCGCTAATATCTCTCGATCGTTGAAGAAAGGCGGCCATTTAATACTCGACTACCTGAGCGTGACGCCGGCAGAGAAGAAGACAATAGCGAAAGAAGAAAAAGAGATAGACGGCATCATCTACCGTATCGACCGCTGGTCTGATGCCAGGCATTTCTTCAAGGAGATCACGATCCTCGTCGAAGATCAGCCGCCGGTACGCTACCGGGAGCAGGTGGCTAAACTGTCACTGGATTATTTCCATGCCTTGTTCGCACAGCATGGTTTGACGATCGAGAAAGTATATGGGAATTATCAGTTGGATGAATACGAGGAGGAGAGATCGGCGAGGTTGATTATGAAAGCGGTAAACAATTTGGCAATTTGCTAATTTGATAATTTGATAATGATCCTTATTACATTAGTTATTACTCATCGGAGCACGCCGAATTGGCTAATTGCCAAATTATCAAATTGCCCAATTCCGCGCTCATAGTATCTTCGCTAGTAAACGCCAACATGCCCAAACTCTTCATGCTCCTCCTTGGCGCCTCACCGCAGGGACGACACACCGAGCAACACGACGTATTCTTCGGCATAGGTGAAGAATTGAAGGACCTCGTGCCTGCCATCTATACCTTTTGGCCTGAGGCGAAGGAGAAGATCCATATCGATGCGTGGCGCGAAGTCACCAGCGTCAACGGCCACTCCGTCGAGGTGGCACCGCGCACGAATGAGGATGTCTCTGCTGAACATGCCAGCAGGCTATTCTTCATCAATCTTGGCGGCTATAAGTCCGGCGAGTTCGATGAATACCACTACAAGATGATCCTGGCCTGTCCTGGCAAGGGCATAGCCGTACAGGAGGCGAAACAAACCGCATTCTATAAACACACCGGGTTTGACGGCGCAAATTCACACATCGACGATAAGTATGGAGTGGATGTAGACGATCTGTATGAGATCGGAGATATCCTGGCAGGAGAAACGAAGGAACGATTCAGTATTGTTGTTAATCCGGGGAGAGGAGGACCGGATGATGAGCTTCATCTCGGCTATTTCAAATTGGACAAGCTATGAGCAGCGGTGTGGAATATCAGGCAGCTGACGAGCTCATTGGAAATTTAAACGCGATAGTTGTTGCTTTCTGACGATGCATGCTGATGTTAAGACTTCCCCCGATCTTTTCTGCGAGCGATTGAACTTCCTGCAGACCGCAGGCGAGTGAATATGTACTGATGCAACCCGCCTCTTTTATTTCAAGAACAATGGCCTCACCGATCCTCATTGCGGATAAACGGATGCAGGTATCACGTGCATTGCAGACAATGGCCGTGAGCAAACCATTAATTACGGAGGTCAGCCATTCTTCATTCTGTGCCGGAAGATCGGAAGGGATGGTATTCACAAAAAAACTGTGATTTCGCACCGCGAGCGGTAAAAGATTGTTGGCAAGACGCCCTGTGAGTGTATTTAGGTTTTTCATAATCACAAAGATTTTAACGGTCAATAACTTCTATCAACGCAGATAATTCCTTGGTGGGGACAGGATACTGGCCGGGATCTTAGATACTTATATCCGGATCACCGGGTTCTTGCTAATTGGTGAGACAAAGTAAAGCTATGTGAATCAGATGAAAAATAGCAACATGGCCCAAATTTA
Source organism: Chitinophagaceae bacterium (assembly GCA_035488975.1). GTDB lineage: Bacteria > Bacteroidota > Bacteroidia > Chitinophagales > Chitinophagaceae > DATHKS01. Next base: position 3,805 of record DATHKS010000057.1, read on the forward strand.
TGTAGAATATCTACTACAGGCCCTGGCAGTAAGAATTATGGCAATCGCATTTCAGGAGCATTATTAATTACATTTGAGGAAGAAGTTTGTTTACGACCATTCCAAAAAGAAAGTTAAAAAAATTAATATGAAAAAGAAACTGGCTTTCATCCTATCGGCGTCCCTCTTAATTATCCTGGTATTTGCCTCTTTCAAAAGCAACCAGAAACAAAAGGTACATTTCAATCACCTGGCTGTTTTTGTATATGATCTCAAGGTGAGCACAAATTTTTATCAGAACATATTAAAACTCGATACTATCCCTAACCCCTTCAACGACGGTCGGCATACCTGGTTTAATATCGGCGATCATTCACAACTTCACCTCATTGCCGGAAATAAGAAGGAGCAACAGCATGACAAGGACACTCACTTGTGCCTGAGCGTACAATCGACGGATGAGTTTGTAAAACAACTTCAGGCAACACATACCATTTTTTCCAATTGGAAAGGAGATAGCCAGACACCGACACTAAGAGCCGATGGCGTAAAGCAGATTTACCTGCAGGATCCGGATGGATATTGGGTGGAGATAAATGATGATAAATACTAATTTCTCGTGCTATGAGAAATACCTTGTATTAAGAAATTCAAAAGTAAAATGGGTGTCCTTGCATAGGAATATCCTTGTGCACCTTGTGAAACCTTAGTGTTCCTTGTGGTTAACTGTATTCCTTAGTGGTTCAGCATTGAGAAAGAAGTACGCAAACGTTGAAGAAGAATTTTTCTTTTCCTGATTGTGAGGATAATTGCAAGGATGAGCATAGGGTAAGTTTTCAAAGGATTAAAAGACCACCCCGACCTGGAAAGGACGGGATGGATATTAGATGTTGGACGGTCATCTTCGCCTGGTTATGGCAGGCCGGTTTTCATAGTAGATAACTGGTTAGGACGCCAGCTGGATTTTAGTTTTCATTATTGGATCGGTTGCTTGTAATTAGTGTTCCCTGGTTCGGTAGAGCAAAGTAAAGAAGTTTGACAGCCGTGAAAAATAGACCATCCTATCATTTATAGGTCATACCCTTTGCTATAACGGTGTAGAGTTTTTACTACAGATTTCTGCTTAACTCCAGTGCCTGAACAGCTCCCTTTCTCTTACTCATATCATGCGCTTTCCGACTTTGGCATGAGTTTCCATATATTTAAGAAAAAAACCATGAAAAGCAGGAGATTTCAGAAATACCTCGCCTGGGAAAAGTCGAAGGGAACGGGTCCAATCAAAAAGGAAGATGTTCAGAAGAATCCCGATAAGCATATCGACCAGGACTTTCCCGGATACCCGAACAATCCTTCAAAGGAAGCCGTGATCAAACCCAGTACTTCCACGCAGAAGAAAACGGCTGCCGTGAAAACGAAGGACGGCGAGAAGAAGACGAAGAAGACTGCCCCACAAGAGAAGGGCTCCGAGCAGGATTCAGAAGGATCCGGCGGCGCATTTGCCGCTACGGAAGAAGTTCACGATTGAAATAGGCCTAAGTAGTAATTTGACAATTTGGTAATTTGATAATTTGCCAATGAGGCGTGTTACTCGAAGCGCTTTACCACTCCGACCTTTCATTGCCAAATTATCAAATTACCAAATTGTCAAATTATTGAGCAACATAAACATTATCCTTAGCATTGCCGTCCGGCGTATGAGGAGCACCCAGGGTGATTGTCTTGACTGTCTTCGATGTGGCCAGGTCGATGGCTACCGTTGACGGCGCTTTTTCCCATACTGCGATCGAGCGGTGAATCACCTGCGACGTGTTGTCCGTGTACCGGACCAGCAGATCGATTGGCACGGGCTTGTTCCCCTTCGAGACAATAGTGACGATATATTTACCTGGAAGCTTCTTCACGTTGCCAATGGAAAGATCGGGCACACCGTCGTCGAAGAACCATTTCTTCCAAAACCAATTCAGGTTGCGGCCCGCTCCCTCATTCATGCTATAAAAAAAATCATTCGGCATCGGGTGTTTTCCCTGCCATTGTTGGATATAATGATGCAGTGCCTTCGTGAACAAGGCATCGCCCAGCATGTCTTTCACATACAGGTAACCCATGGCAGGCTTCGGATATGAATTGGTGAAGTATCTCCTGTTCAATTCTGTGCTCAGTGTTTTTATGGGAAGATCCGATTCATTACCCGCAGTAAATGAATACGGACCGACACCGTACTCATCCACGATAGAGCTATCGATCATCGGTGAGATGAGCCATTCGCCGATCGTGGCCCAGCCTTCATCCATCCAGGCATATTTCGTTTCGTTGATGCCCATATAAAACGGAAACATCGTGTGGAAGATCTCGTGATCTGTCAGCGTGATCCCCTGGATACGGTTACTCACGGGATTATCATTCACCATCATCGGGTATTCCATCTGGTCGAGGCCATCGAAGACGGTCTCATGCGAATAAGGGAAGGGCCAGGCGGGAAAGACATAGCTCATCGCCCGCACCGTTTTCCGCGCATCGCCAATCACCTCGTAGTAATCGCTGTGCGAAGGGTTGAATGCGGCATCCACTCTCGTTCTTCGTTTCGTCTGCGGATCTACCACCAGGCTCGATGCCTGCCAGCAATAATGATCGCTGGTGGCAAACACGAAGTCCGTTACATTGTCCGCCTCGAACTGCCAGGTATTCGTCGCATTTTCACTGGCGGTGATATTTCCCTTTTGCAGATCGTCCGGCGCGATAATATTGGTGACCGAGTCGTTCAGCGCCGACTGTTGGAGCTTCGCCAGGTATACGGGTTGCAGCACCTGTTCACCGTTCTTGAGATCGCCCGTAGCCCATACAATGAAATCCTTCGGGACTGTAATGGATGCATTGAAATGACAGAAGTCATTATAGAATTCCTGTTTTCCATTGTAGGGATATGTATTCCATCCATCGATATCGTCATAAACGGCGATGCGGGGAAAGAAATAGGCAATGAATGCCGCGCCTTGTTCTATTTCTCCCGTGCGATTATGCGAACCTTTGTTTAATGTGTAATGATAGCGAAGAGTGAAGTGAATGCTATTGCCATGTATCAACGGCGCGATGCGGGCCCACATATTTGTATTGTCGATCCTCAGTTTCGAGATATCGCTGATCTGGCCGTTGATATTCATCTGGTCGATGACCACCCCATCCATAAGGTCCTCCGGTGAAATGGCCGACTCCCTGGGTGCTCCCTTCTTATACAGGTTTGGATAGAGCTTAAAATGGATCTGCCTGAGGGTATCGGGGCTGTTGTTGATATAGTCTATATCCACGGAGCCGGAAATCAACCGGGTCGCGGGATCGAAATTGGTCACAAGCGTATAGTCCGCCTTATTCTGCCAGTAATTCTTCCCCGGCTTCCCATCCACCGACCTCGTGCCCCTGGCATAGGATTCCAGGATATTCTTTGGTGTCGGCAGTGATTGCTGGGCTGATAGAGATGCAATGGTAAGGATGAGGACGAAGAGGAGGAGGTAGCGCATATGATGATTTGAGTGGGTTGCAATTTAGAAACAATTTGGCAATTTGATAATTTAGTAATGATCCTTATTACACTTGTTATTACTCATCGGAGCACGCCGCATTGTCAAATTATCAAATTGCCAAATTGTCTAATTGTCTAAAAGGAGCTTCTCATCAATTATTGAATTATTAAACCGCTGCAGCACGCCCTTGATAAGCGCGCCTCTTCCCCTCTCCTTCCCCACCGGATCGGCAGAGAGGTTGTTCTTCAATTGCGCATCGTTCCGCCAATCATAATAGAAGACTACGCTGCCTGAGTTTTCATCGAAGCCCGTGATACCTGCGGAATCGATCAGCTGGTATTCGCCATATGTCCTGGATATGGAATAACCGCTTGCCGGACGGAGCATGCTGTTGCCAAAACTCATGAATGGTTTCGGGTAATGAAGCATATCTGCAATGGTGGGCACGATGTCCATCTGCTGCACAGGGCCGGCTATCTCCCGCCGAATGGGATCTGACGGATCGTAGATAAAGAGCGGGATCCGCAACGACTCATACAGGAAGGAGGCCTGTCCGGTGTTGTCGAGCAGGGAATGATCGGCGGTGAAGACAAAGATCGAATTGCCGAACCAAGGTTGGTTCCTTATTTTATCGAATAAGCTCCGGAAGCAACCGTCCACATAGCTTATACTGTTGCGTTGCGCGTCCTGTCCCGCGATCGCGAACTCCGCACGGCGTGCCGGCGGTATTTTGAAAGGGGGATGACTGGAAATATTGTAGAGAACGGAAAAGAAGGGCTGGCGTGCACCGGCGGACACATCCGCAAAGTGTGAGAAGAAGAACTCATCATAGATGCCCCAGTTGCCATCGTCATTTTCCGGATGATGATAATCGTCCTTCGAATAGTAATGATCGATCCCGACCATGCGACAGAGTTTCGCAAAATTAAAATGATCGTATTCCGCGCCAAGGAAGAAATTGGTTGTATATCCCTCGTTCTTCAGCAGTGTCCCGATGCCATCGAACGGGACCGCATTATAATTGGATATGAATAATGGCTCGTCCAGGAAAGGCGGCATGGAGGCCAATATACTCAACAGTCCTTTCGTCGATTCGTGCCCATTTTGAAACGCGGAAGTAAAGACCCTGCTCTTGCCCCGCAGGGAATCGAGAAAGGGTGTCCTTGTCCTCAGCGGACCGGGCCGGAAGTAGGCCTCGGAGAAACTCTCCAAAACGAAGACCACCACATTCTTCCTCAGCAGGCTGCTATCCGCGTTATACTGCCTTCGGATGGTGAAGACGGAATCCAGGCCGGCCTGGGAATAGTAGTTCTTTCGCTCGAGCCGCGATTTGGCGCGGATGAATGAATACAGAACATTCAGGCTGGAATTATTTACCAGTGGCTGCGCCGTCGGGTGAAAATAAAGTAATGGCGTCGACGGGCCGATAGGGCGGCTGCCGAGTCCTCTGCTGACGACGAAGGAAAGAGCTAAAAACAATGCCGGAGCCAACCATTTAAGAAGACTTTCCCTTCGACCTGCCGCTGGCGATACGGTGATGATCCTGCGGCAGAGGAAGACGAATAGAATACACGCCATAAGGGCAAGGGCCGCTACGTACCAGTATTGCAGGAACAGGGAACCAAAGGAATGGGTCGAGGCCTGCAATGAATAGACGATATCGATCGTCGACCGGCGCAAATTATAGCGGAAGTAAACGAGGTCGATTATGCCGAGCAGGATAAAAGGAAGGTTGATCAGGCTGAAAAGAATCACGAATATTTTCTTCTCCCAGTTTTGCCGCGGCAGAAAGGCCATGGCGAAAAAAAGAAAGAGAAATGGCAGGTTGATATAGAACAGGGCCGCATAGTCCATGCGACTGCCCCGGTAAAGTATCTGCAGCCATTCCATGAATCCGAACTGGCGTGCATCGAAATAAAGTAGAGCGAAAATGATGCGTAGCAGCAGGTACGCCGCCATCAGCAGAAGAAATAATCGCAGTACAACCTTTAACCGGTGCATTGTTGGTTTTATCGGTAATAGCGGCTCCTGGCCTGTAAGAGGACGATATCGATCTGGTCGTCATCCAGTAGCCGCTGTATCTTACTTAGATGTAAATAATCAACGTAATGTAAATGCCAGGTGATGATCTTTTTCGCCGGGAACATTTTCTTCATCTGGCCTACTTCTCCGGATTCGGCCGACACATACTTCACGTTTTCCAGGTATCCGTTTATGCTGTCCGCGAAATGTGAATCAGAAGCCATTTTCTTTTTCTCCAGGAAGGCTATGTCGAAGCTGGCGGTGTATCCCGCTTTCGAGAACTCGGCTGCGGCGCCGGCATCGTACAGCTCGAAGATGCAATTCTTCCTGAGCAAGTCGCTTTTTCCCGTTGCCTGCAGGGCATCGAGCGCCTTCTTCGCATTGTTCATATCGACACCTCTTGTGTCCAACCAGAAATGTTTCGCAGCTAAGTCCACATGGGATAGGAAATGATCGAACGACAATGTATCGCCTTCTTGCGGCACGGGTGGATGGTACACGGAAAATGAACCGCTGCTATTGTTGAAATAAATATCTGTCTCGAACCCATCGAACTGACCGGCGAGGAGATCGTAACGTGGAAGGGAATTTACCCGGTGGACCCAGATCTTATTGCGGCAGCCTGTCGCGCCATTGACGCCGGGACAATGAAGCGCGTGGATCCGTGATGATTGAAAGACTGAAAAGAGTGGAAAACGAAAAAAATACCCAAGGGCTAAAAGCAAGGCCGCAGAAACAATAAAATAAAACAATCCTTTTTTTCGCATAGCCGGAATAAATTCAAAATGCAAAAGTCAAAATTCAAAAATGTCGTGCTAGTCGGAAAGGTATCACTTTATGAACATCCTGACACCCGTTTCCAAATTAATTTGTTAATCTCTGGCTCTCCTATTACAATGGAACATTTCGCCCATCACGACATTTTTGAATTTTGAATTTTGAATTTTGACTTATTTAAAACCCTTTCTTCGCATCCGCAGACTTACTGGTATTATTTACCTCATCCGCATCCATGAAGATACCGCCGTCGAGTTCAGCAGACTGTATCTTCTTCTTGGTAGCGATCGAGGCAGTTGCCATCTGTCCACCCTTTTCCCAGATAGACGGCGTGAGATGCTTCGTTTCGGTGCTGCCATCGGTATACGTGATCGTAAGATCCACAGGTGCAGCGAGGCCTCCAATGTTCTTGATCGCAATAGTGTAGCCCGTCGTGGATTTCTTCACTTCCTGGATAGCGAGATCGATGTACTTGTTCGAGAAGAACCAATTGCTCCAGAACCAATTCAGGTTCTTACCCGCTACATTGCTGAAGGTGTTGAAGAAGTCCCAGGGAAGCGGATGCTTTCCATTCCACCGATCCATATAGGCATGAAGACATTTCTTGAACAGGTCATCACCTAATAGGTCCTTCATGGCCAGGTAGCCGAGCGAGGCCTTGCCGTATTCATTGTTACCGAATCCGCCGCCGGTCATTGCGTCGCCGGGTGTGGTGATGGGAATATCCTGGTCGGATGATGGATTCTTGATCCAGCCTGCCACCCTGAAATTCTTATAGAGGCTCTCCGCTTTCTCGGCGCCCATGTCTGCGCGGCCGATCAACAATTCGAATGTCGTGGCCCAGCCCTCATCCATGAAGCCATAACGGGTCTCATTTATTCCCATGTAAAATGGCATATAGGTATGCGCGATCTCATGCTCCACTACGAAGCGGGAGAAATTAGTATCCTCATTGGTACCATCGTTCACCATCATAGGGTATTCCATATCGGCGAAGCCCTGGTAGATCGTGGTCTTCTCATACGGATAAGGAATGCCTGGCCAGTTGTTAGAGAACCAGCCCAGCGAATGCTGGCCAAATTTCACCATGGAATGGAAGTCCCGTGCCGTGTCGTTGTAGACCGCCTGAACGCTCGCGCGACGCTTTGTGGAATTGTCAACCACCACGCTTGCACCATCCCATACAAAATGATCGCTTATGCCAAATGTCATATCGGGAATATTGGTGGCCTTGAATTGCCAGCTGTTCGTTTCCTGTTGGGTTGTTACATTCTTAGCCGCGAGATCTTCCTTCGTAGCAATATGAATGGTATTGTCCGCGGTGAACGATTCATTCAACCGGCTCGCGAAGGTCGGTTGCAAAACGCTTTCCGGTCTTTGGAGCGTGCCCGTGCCTACAACGATATAATTCTTCGGAGTATTGATGGTAACATCATAGTCGTTGAAGTCGCTGTAAAATTCATGCGAGTCCATGAAGTTCATCCTGTCCCAACCATTATAATCGTCATACACCGCTACCCTTGGGTAGAAGTAGGCGAGAAAGTAGGTGGTTGAATCGATCATGCCTTCCCGGTTGCTCTGCAACGATATCTCGTAATGCCATTCGAAGGAAAGATGGACTGAATCGTGAGGCGCGAGGGGTTTCGCAAGGCGGAAGCCGACATTGGTGAATACTCCCGGATCGTCACGGAAGGGACGCGGCTGACCATTGATAGCGAATTTGTCTATCTGCACTCCGTCGGTGAGATATTCTGACTGCGCACCGAAATTACGCGGAGCACCCGGCTTGTGAATATTCAGGAAGAGTTTGATACCCGGCGTGCGCAGTGTATCGGGACTATTGTTGATATAAATTATTTCTTCGGTCCCTTTGATCGTGCGGCCGGGAGGCATCACGGTCATACTGATCGTGTATCGTGCGTGGTTTTGCCAGTAGTTCTTGCCGGGCTTGCCATCGGGCGACCGTGTGCCTTTTGTAAAGGCCGCCTTGACATCTCTCGGCATATAGAGATCCTGGGAATGGGCCCAGAACGAACAGAGAACAAGCAATGTGAGTGTGAGCAGTCTATTCATAATCGTGATTTATAACAAGGTTAAATAATTCCCGGCACAACACCGCTACGTTGTGATAAAAGGCGGAGACAGGTGATAGTCGAGGACAAATGATCAGGATACTACTTCCCCTTCCAGGTCGTAGTCATACGCCTTTGTGATACGGGCCTGAACAAATGAGCCGATGGCGAGTTTCTTCTCCGAGTGAA
>DATHKS010000058.1:0-4602 GCA_035488975.1 Chitinophagaceae bacterium
GGCCGAGTCCTTCGGCGATGCCGGAGATGGTTTTTCTGAGCGTGGAGACATCAGTGAAGGCCTCGTCCACATCGGCACAGATATCCGTTCCTACTTCCACTACGGCCTGGTGCATTTCTGCCTTGACCTTGTCCTTGATCACCTTTTGGCCTTCGTGAACGATCTGTTGTTCATGGCTCTTGAGCTCGCGTGTAACGGGATCAAGCACCATATATTCTTCTTCCACGCCAATGGTGAAACTTTTATAGTTTAATATCATATTGATCAGTTAGTCTAAGTGACGGTTCAATCATAGAAATCAACATCATCATACCAGCGGCAATTTTGCTGCGCCTCTCTTGATGTATTCCCCCCAGGTGAGGTTATCGCTATGGCCATCGTTCGCCAATGCCTTTTCAATGGCATAATTGGCGGATGTTTCCACCACCCATTCGAAATTCTCCTCGCCTACACTGGTGCGTTCTGCATCGGGAGCGGGGTTGCAGAAATCAATAGCATAGGGTATTCCATCGCGGAGCGCGAGTTCCACGGTATTGAAGTCGTACCCAAGAAATTTGTTTATCGCCAGAACGATGTCCGTCATCTGCTGGAGCCTTTCCGCCGAAGGCGAGAAATCAGCCACATACCGCAGGTGATGCGGGTTGCGCGGTTCGTAGGGCATGATGCGGACATACTTTCCGCCGAGGCAATAGCACCGGTAATATTCATCGAACACGATCTCTTCCTGGAGCAGCATGACCAATTGGCCGGTCTCGCTGTGTTTCTGGAAAAAGTCTTCCGCATTCTTCAGTTTATATACGTGTTTCCATCCGCCGCCGGCGAAGGGCTTCATATAGGCAGGGAAGCCGGTGTACTTGAAGATGGCATCCCAGTCGAAGGGATAGGCGAGATTGCTGAACGAGTCGTCCGTTGTGTCGTCGGGCAGGTCACGGGAGGGGATGATGGCCGTCTTCGGCACGGGTACTCCGATCTTCGTCATGAGGCAATTATTGAAATATTTATCATCCGCACTCCACCAGAAAGGGTTGTTGATGACAGCGGTTCCGGTAACAGCGGCGTTCTTGAGCCAGGTACGGTAGAATGGAACATCCTGCGAGATCCTGTCGATGATGACAGCATATCCGCTATATTCGCCCTGCATGGCCTTGTCGATCTTTACCGGCTCGGCGATGATGCCAGGAACTTTCTTACTGTTTACTCTCTCCACGAATGCTTCGGGGAACGAGCGTTCCTTTCCATGCAGGATTCCGATTTTCTTCATAAATTTTTTTTTGATGATTGGATAAACAGGCCGGTTCGCGTATTGTGGCCAGCGGCGCTACCAAATTTATTTTTTCGAGACCATATAAACAAATTAACTATTGAGGGTAATATGGAAGGAATCTCATGTATATTCCTGAAATTCTTATTTTTGAAAGAATGCAACTGCTAAACGTGCCGGCTATCGTGTTTGAAAATACCAGTCTCGAATCCAAGTACCTCGACAGGAAAGTTATCATCGATTTTTATCTTCCGACGAATGTGCCGGAGCCGGACACCATGGACCTGCTCCTGATCAATGACGGGCAGAATATGGAAGAGCTTGGCTTCGCGAAGATCCTGGCCGGTCTTTATGCCGAAACGGCTATCCGGCCACTGTTTTGCGTGGCCATTCATGCCAGCGCCAATCGCAGGATGGAGTACGGTGTTGCCGGCCACCCGGATTATCTTGGCCGGGGTGCGAAGGCACAGGACTATACTTCTTTCATTCTTTTAGAACTTCTCCCTTATATCAGGCAGACCTATGCCATTCACAGCTTCAAGGGCAAGGCCTTTGCCGGGTTTTCGCTGGGCGGGCTCACGGCCCTGGATATCGGCTGGAATCACCCCGATGAATTCAATAAGATAGGCGTATTCTCCGGCTCTTTGTGGTGGCGAATGCTCGATCAGAATGACGCGACCTACAACGACGATCTCCACCGCATAATGCACCAGGTGGTCAGGGCTGGAACCTATCACCCCGGCCAGCGGTTTTTCTTCCAGAGCGGAAATATGGATGAGACCAATGACCGTAACAACAATGGCATTATCGACTCGATAGACGATACGCTCGATATGATCGCCGAACTGGAGCGAAAGGGATATGAGAGGGGAAAGGATATCCAGTTCCTCGAACTGCCCGATGGCCGGCATGATATTCCTACCTGGGCGAAGGCGATGCCGGAGTTTTTGAAATGGGGATGGGGAATTTGATAATTTGGTAATTTGGCAATTTGATAATTAGCCAATGTGCCAATGATCCTAATCAGTAAAGTCTTTGCTTATCGGAGCACGCCCAATTGGCACATTGGCATATTTGCTAATTGGCTAATTGATTAAAAAGACATTCCGCATAACACGCCCCATTTTCAAATTACCAAATTGCCAAATTATCAAATTATATTCTTCGTATCTTTTGGTAAACCTTGTCACCATGTCAGCCAACTACATCCTGCTGCCTGCCACCGCCGCATCTACCACCCGTAAGAAGAATCCCAAACTATTCGAACTCTTATCCAACCTGAGCCGCATTGCCGGCGATAAGGGAAAAACGCATATGATAAAGTCGCTCCGCCTGGGTCCCGTGATGGCGACGAAAAAGAAGGAGCCGACAATGAAAGTGCTCGACTCCGTTCATGCCAATGGAGCGAAACTGGTTGAATGTTCTGTCTCGCCTGTTGACCTTCGCTTCGATTTTCCGGGAATGCGGGTCATTCAGAATACATTATTCTCCATGGCGCGGGTCGAACCCAAGTCAATCATCCGGGCGGCGTCCACGCAGTTGGGTATTGCCACGTCCATCGTCGTGACAGATGCACAGGGTCACCCGGTAAAGAAGGCGAAGGTGGTAGCCTACACGAATTTTAAGAAGGAAGACGGCGACGAGGGTTATACGGATTCGAAGGGCCGGGTAAGTCTGAAGATAGGGAAGGGGAAGAAGATCGAGCGTCTCTATATCTATCCACCCGCCGGCTGCTGGCCGGCCATGTTGACGAACCGGGTATTGAAGAATGATGATGTCATCAAGCTGGAGAATATCGAGCCGGGGCATGTGGATTCATTCCGTCATTTCTATGATACCAATGATGCAGTTAAGTTTCCACCCATTGGCAAATCGAAGTTGAAGATCGCGGTAGTGGATTCGGGTATTGCGCCTCACCCGGACCTGTTGATCGATGGAGGTATGAATATGGTGACCGATGGAGTAAAGGGCGATTTTACAGATCATTTCGGACACGGCACACATGTGGCCGGCATCATAGGAGGCAAGGGTCTTTACAAAGGGATCGCAGCGGGTGTAAAATTGCGTGCCTATAATATTTATCCTAAAAATGTAGAAAGGGCGGAGGCGTTTGCACTGCTGAAGGCGATTGCGCAGGCTGTGAGCGATGGTTGCCATCTCGTGAATCTAAGTCTTACCACCTCCGAGTCGAATGAAGCTGTCACCGCGGCCATCCGCGAGGCATATGAGAAGGGTGTCCTGTGCATCGCAGCTGCGGGTAACGACAACAGGAAACCGGTTGGTTTTCCCGCATCCTATTCGCTTTGTATATCCGTGAGTGCACTCGGGCGTTTGAAGACATTTCCCAAGACGGCCCTTCAACGCGAATATTACCAGAAGCCGCACGCAAAGGATAAGAACACGTTCTTCGCCTCCTTTTCCAACCTGGGCGAACAGATCGATGTCATTGCGCCCGGTGTCGGGATCATTTCCACTATGCCCGGCGGACACTATGGTGTGCAGGATGGGACTTCCATGTCGTGTCCCATAGTGACAGGCCTATGCGCACGTTACCTGCTGCAGAATCCAAACGTGTTGAAGATGCCGGCCAACCAGCAACGCTCCGATGCCATGCTGGCGCTTATCAACGACGGGTTTAAAACGTTGGGATTCAACTCGCGATTCGAGGGGAAAGGCATTTTACTATAGCTGCTTTTGTTTTTGTAATTTTACTGTCTCAGCATGAAGCAATATATCCTAAAATATACGAAGGGGAGTGTGAAGGGCGCGGGCTTGACGCTGCTTCAGCAAACGCTTTCCAATAACCATGTCTCCATCGTTGACGACAGTTATCCCACTATGATGCTCGTGCAGGCAAATCCCCTGAATATGAATAAGGTCAAGTCGATACTCACCGATTGGATCGTTTCGGAAAACAATTCCATCAGCTTACCCGATACCAAGAAGCGAATTAAATAGGCCTCACATGACCATACCGGAGACCTCGTATTCCGGTTTTCTCTTTATGCCGGCGGTGACGCCTGCTGGAGTTACTGTTTTCTTCTTCTTCATTCCGAGTTTATTGAATGCTTTCTTCTTGTAAGGCGTCTTGACCTTCGTTCCCCAATCGAATTTAATTCCCGACGACCGCGAGATCGTGGGCAATGAGACCTGGTAGGTATTGCCATCCTTGAATTCGATGTGCTCGAAATAGTCATCGGGGATAAGCGCCTTTTTTACATCGGCCGGTGTGACACCTTTATCGCGAAGGAATTTTTTTATCCATTTGAATTGGCTCTGCAGGAAACCGACGGCATTGAGCGTGCCATCATCCTTTTTCCAGACGATGACCTTCCAGAATA